>CALBJU010000189.1 GCA_937893205.1 uncultured Bacteroidota bacterium | reverse complement strand
TACCCAGAAACACTTTTTACCCGCGCCATACAACGATTTCATCTACGCGATCATTACCGAGGAATACGGTATCATCGGGGCGTTTGTCCTGCTGGGTCTCTTCCTTCTGATCTTGTTCAGGGGGCTTCTCAGAATTGCGAGGCACGCTCCTGATCCGCTCGGACTTTTTTTGGCGGTGGGGATCGTGGTGATGTTTTCGCTCTACGGATTTGTTCACGCCGGCGTCTCCGCCAACTTGTTGCCAGTGACCGGGTTGGCTCTTCCGTTCGTGTCCTACGGAGGTACTTCCCTCCTGGCGAACGGAATCATGGCAGGCATCCTGCTCAACATCTCCAGACAGATTGCTTAGCAGCGCCCTCATATCGAATGGGTTTTCTCCCCGGATCCTGATCGCGGGTGGTGGAACAGGGGGTCACGTATATCCCGCCGTGGCCATCGCGGACGCCATCGGGGGCATCAATCGACACGCCGTCGTCGAGTTCGCCGGGTCGAGGACCGGGATCGAGTGGCGTTTGGTGCCGGAATCAGGTTATTCCATTCATCATATATCGGTCCAGGGGTTACAGAGAAAGCTGACGCTGAAAAATTTGACGCTACCCTTCGTCGTAGCCAAGGGGTTGAAGGAAGCGCGGGATCTGATCCGACATTTTGATGCCGATGTAGTGGTGGGAACGGGCGGGTATGTTGCCCTTCCATTACTCCTGGCAGCGCGGTATCTGCACCGTCGAACCGCCATTCAGGAGCAGAATGCGTTCATGGGATTGACCAATCGGATTGTATCGCGATTTGCCGATCAAATTCATATCGCATTTGACGAAGCGGCGCCGAAATCAAAGGGATCAAACACACGCATTACGGGGAATCCGGTTCGCCAGAATCTGGCAGATCCCAACAAGCAGGAAGCACTGGATTATTTCGAGTTTTCAGATGTCCGACAAGTGGTATTCATGACCGGTGGGTCGATCGGTAGTCAAGCCATGAACGAGGCAATGGCTGCCATTGTCCGCTCGTTGCTGGCGAAGAGGGGAATCGGTGTAATCTGGCAGACCGGTGAAAGATATTTCGAGCGTTTTCAGACATCGGTATCCGACCACCCAAGATTGAGGCTGAAAGCGTACGTGGATCGCATGGACATGGCGTATTCGGCTGCTGATCTGGTCATCTGCCGAAGCGGAGCGTCTACGTGTTCAGAACTGATGCTTACGGGAAAACCCGCAATTCTCATTCCTTCTCCCAACGTTGCAGAGGATCATCAGACCAAGAACGCCCTGAGTCTGGTCTCGGCCGGTGCCGCCGCGCTGCTCGAAGAGTCGCGCATGCATCACGAACTCCTCGATGTCACACGCGACTTGCTCGGGGATCAGGATCGGCTCGATAGGATGTCAGAAAACACCCTGAAATTGGCCAAGCCGAACGCCGCACGAGAAATCGCGGAGGACATTCTGGGCCTTGCCCAAACAAGAATCCGATGAAGCCAAACGGCACAACTAAATACAACATGCCTGATTCGGCCCTCGAAAGGGGGCCTGATGTGCTGCGCCGTCAACCCACGTTCGGGAAGACGAGGCACGTGCACATGGTTGGCGTGGGTGGTATCGGTATGAGCTCGATTGCGGAGATTCTTCTCATACATGGGTACGAAGTTTCTGGATCAGACCTTGCTGAAAATGACGTCACCAGGCATTTACAAGACCTGGGCGCCCGAATCTTCAAGGGACATAGCGCCGACTATGTGGGGGGCGCCTGCGTCGTGGTTCACTCCTCAGCCGTAGATCCCACAGAGAACCCGGAAACCCTGTTCGCCGAAGAAAAACACATTCCGGTGATTCGAAGGAGCGAGATGCTCGGCGAATTGATGCGGATGAAGTTTGGTATCGGTATTGCCGGGACCCATGGAAAAACGACTACCACGACGATGGCTGGCCACGTCGTAGGTGCAGGTGCGTTCGATCCGACGATCATCGTGGGTGGCAAAGTCGCCGCCTTCGGATCCAATGCCGTTTCGGGTGAGGGAGACATCATCCTGATCGAAGCGGACGAATACGATCGAACCTTTCTCAGATTGACGCCCTCGCTGGCGGTGATCACCAACATCGATGCAGATCATCTGGACTGCTACGAGGATCTTGACGATATTCGCGCCGCATTTATCCAGTATGCCTCGAGTGTTCCGTTCTTCGGAGCTGCTATCGTGTGCCTGGACGACGAGAATGTGCGCGGCATTATCTCAAAAATCGATCGTCGGGTGGTGACCTACGGAACGCTCAGACAGGCACAGATTCGCGCGGAGTCCATCCAGCAGGAAGGGCGCATCATGCATTTTGATGTCATCTCTTCAGAAGAGCGCCTCGGGCGGGTGTCACTGGACGCCCCGGGACGGCACAATGTTCTTAATGCGTTGGCCGCCATTGCAATAGGGATTGAGCTCGATATGATCTTTGAAGACATCGCGGCCGGAATATCGGCATTCCGAGGTGTCGACAGAAGGATGCATGAGATAGGTGAAGCACGCGGTGTTCTTGTGGTGGATGACTATGCCCACCATCCAACAGAAATAAAGGCTACCCTCGAAGCCGCAAGTGGATGTTGGCCGGACCGGAGGATCATGGCGGTTTTTCAGCCTCATCTGTACTCCAGAACGAGAGATTTCGAAGATGACTTTGCCTCAGCGTTTTTTGATGCGGATGTGGTTGTGATAATGGATGTGTTCGGCGCTCGCGAGGAGCCCATCGAAGGAATTACCGGTGAGGTGATCGCAAAGGGCGCAAAAAAGAGTGGTCATCCTCACGTGATGTACGTGCCAAAGAAAGAAGATCTGGTGGGGCGCGTGCTCGAACTGAGCCGGCCGGGAGATGTGATCATCACCATGGGAGCCGGGGATATCTGGCGTCTGAACAGGGAGCTGTTTTCAAAACTTGAAGAGGGAAGTTCGTCAGATCATGAGTAGCACTCAATTCACATTTTGGCATAAAGCTGCCGCCGCCGTTGTGGTGTCGGTGATCATCGCTGCCGGATACTCAGGCTTCCGGTGGCTCGAGCAGGTGACATTGCAAGAGGTTGTCATTACGGGTGCCGTAAATGTAACCGAGGCTGAAGTTCTTCGAATCATTCGCGTCGAGGAAGGCGAGGTGATGTACGACATCAGTCAGGTCTTACTGGAAGATCGACTGGTGCGACACCCATGGATCCAGAGTGCATCTGTATCGAGACTTCCCTCCGGACTACTCCGGATCGAGATTGTGGAAAGAATCCCGGTCGCAATCTTAATTGATGCAGACGGGAGGGGCACGTACTTCGCAGACCGCGTCGGCCATAGAATGCCCAAGACCCCTCGAACGTCCTACGATCTTCCACTGATCAGCGGCAACATGGAAGCCTACCATCCGATGCGACGGATAGAGAAGAAATCGACCCTCGAATTACTGGCCGCTCTGCCCGGCCTACCCAGGGAAACGGACGCGCTGATCTCTGAATTTGTGTGGATAAAATCGGGCTGGGAGCTCAGGCTTACCGGTAGCGGAAATCATGCTTCCATCCCTGTGTGGCTTGGTGAAGATGATTTTGCGCTGAAGTTCAAGAAACTGCAGGCGTTCTGGGACCATGAGGTTTTGCCTCACCAGAACAAACGCTTTGAGTTGATAGATCTCCGTTTTGACGGCCAGGCGGTAGTAACAGAGCACCTCAGATAGGGGGCAACCACGTTGAAAAATATGAATGAAATAACTGACCAAATTGTCGTAGGACTGGACATCGGCACAACGAAAGTGTGCGCCGTAGTCGCGACATCGGACGAGCTGGACCGAGTTCAGATTCTGGGCGTCGGTGTGGCGGAATCGGACGGTCTGAACAGAGGAGTCGTCGTAAACATCGACAAGACCGTTTCAGCCATTCGCCTGGCCATAGAGGAAGCCGAACGTATGGCAGGAATTACGGTGCAAAATGTAATCGTCGGAATCGCAGGCGATCACGTCCAGAGCTTTCAGTCTCGCGGTGTGGTTACGATATCGAATCGGGACGGTGAAATATCCGAAGCAGATGTGCACCGACTCCTGGAGGACACTACACACGTGGCGATGCCGGCGGACCGTGAAATACTGCACGTCATCCCTCAGGAATTCATTGTTGACGGACAGGACGGAGTGGCCGACCCCATCGGAATGAGCGGTGTTCGCCTGGAAGCCAATGTCCACATTATTACGGGATTGGTTTCGGCAGCCAAAAATATCTATCGGTGCATCGAAAAAGCTGGATATGAGGTCGCAGATATCGTGCTGGAGCCACTTGGTTCGTCTTTTGCCGTGCTCCACTCCGACGAAAAGGAAGTGGGCGTGGCATTGATTGATATCGGCGGAGGAACGACGGACATAGCCGTTTTTGAAGACAATACGATACGTCATACGGCGGTCGTGGCCGTCGCGGGAAACAAGGTGACCGATGACATCCGAAAAGGCCTGGGGGTGATGCGCGATCAGGCGGAGGCACTCAAATGTGAGTTCGGTGCAGCCATGGTAGAAATGGCACCCGATGAAGAGATCGCCATTCCGGGTGTTGCCGGAAGAAATGAGAAGCGCGTAGGTCGGAGCACCCTCGCTCAGATAATACAGCCGCGACTAGAAGAAATTCTGGAGATTGCGGCCATCGAAATTAAACGTAGCGGCTACGCCCGCCACCTCTCCGCAGGAGCGGTGTTGACGGGCGGAGGTTCGATGGTGCCGGGCACCGCCGAGCTGGCCGCTGAGATATTAGGATTGGAAGCCAGGATCGGAAGGCCCATGGGCCTCACCGCCGGTCTGGTACAGGAGGTATCTGACCCCAAATTCGCTACCGGAGTAGGTCTCGTGTTATACGGGCTCCGTCCGGAGATGATTGGAAGCACGCCCTTTAGAACCGATCACCTGGATGGATCGGGATCGAATGGGAGCGGGCAGAAGATTGCCAGTGGAATAATCGGACGCATGAAATCGTGGTTCGATGAGCTCTAACAAACTGAAACCGAGGCGGATTGCTCGTCCGCCGAGGTACGCATACAGCCACAAAAGAACGACTGGAGGTTCACATGGAAAATTTATTTAGCAGCCACTTCGCATTCGATGATGCGGAAAATGAAGAGGCCAAAATCTGCGTCATCGGAATAGGCGGGGGTGGAGGCAACGCGGTCAACAACATGATTCGAAAAGGGATCGTTGGTGTTGATTTCTACGCCATAAACACCGATTCCCAGGCACTTGACGCCAATCTGGCTCCGTTCAAGATTCAAGCGGGACGAGGTCTCACGAAAGGTCTGGGGGCCGGAGCCAGGCCGAGTGTTGGTGCGGAGGCCGTGGAAGAAAGTAGAAACGAACTTGAGGAGGCTCTCAGTGGCTTCGACATGGTTTTCATGACCGCCGGGATGGGTGGTGGCACGGGAACCGGGGGTGCTCCCATTGTCGCGGCCATTGCCAAGGATCTCGGGATTCTATCGGTGGCGATCGTCACGAAACCGTTCGTATGCGAAGGACCTCGACGCCTTCAGTCGGCACAAGCCGGAATCGATTTGCTCAAGAAAAACGTCGACACCCTGATCATTATTCCGAACGAGCGGTTGCTCGACATTGCGGGTGACGACACCTCGATGATCGACGCTTTTGGGAAGGCGGACGACGTGCTGTACAACGCAACCCGGGGTATTTCCGACCTGATCACGGTGCACGGCCTCATCAACCTTGACTTCGCTGATGTCAAAACCACGATGCGCAGCGGTGGAACGGCATTGATGGGGGCGGCGACTGCTTCAGGTGAAGACAGGGCCGAGCGCGCTGCGCGCGAGGCCCTGTCGAGCCCCTTGTTGGACGGTCTGACCATCAATGGAGCGCGAAATGTTCTCGTGAACATCACCGCTGGCACGAGTCTGGGTATTCGTGAGGCCACCGCCGCAACGGCCATTATCCAGAGTGAAGCGGGTGATGATGTTGAGGTCATCTTTGGAACCGTCATAGACGACGCGATGGGTGATGACATTCGCATTACGGTCATTGCTACCGGCTTCGAAAAAAATCGCAAGAAAGAAGCGATCGCGGCCAGGCGGGTCGAGCTGACCCCCAAGGGGTATCGTCGTGCGCCCGTTCCATACAAAGGCGAAGAGGGTCTCAAGGAGTTGGACAAACCAGCTTATGAACGGCGGGGAGCCCCGCTGAATGTTGAGCCTAACCTCGGGGATGGAGGCGACGAAACTGGGTCGACTCGTGTTCGCCTGCTCAGTGCAGATGAAATCAAGGATGTGGAGAAGGTGGACACTACCGAGACGGAAGTACCAGCCTTTCTTCGCAAGATGATGGACTAAGGGCAACCCAATCTCCTATCGATAACGAACCAGCCATGAACGGGTCATCCAGCCCCGTTCCCGGCCATTGAGCACGGTCGGTAAGAAGCCTGATGTTTGCTGGCTGTATCAGTATCAGGTGTGGTGCGGGTTCGGTATGGTGGAGGCGCGGCCAAGGGCCGCGCCTTCATTTTTTTTGACGTGTCAGCGTGATCTATCTTCTCTTCCGAAAAATGATCAGAGCCCCTGAAGTGATCAGAACTAGGACATCCTTTCACATCGTAATTTTGGCCATCGCCATCGCCGCCGCCGCTTGGCCCTGTTCGGCAGGGGCTCAGGTCGTGAAAGGCGTGGTATGGGATACCCCTTCGAATTACCGAGAGGCTGCCCAGGATCTGGTTGAAATGCACGCTGTAGGTGTTGAAGCCGTTCGTACGGGGCTCATTCTTGACGAGCGCATTCTGTCGATCGCCGATTCTCTGGGACTCGTCCTCTACCGCGAGCTGCCGTTCGTGAGGCTCGCGGCCCGGGCCCTCTCAGACTCCCTCTCCCAGGCCGACTCGCTGGTGTCTCTGCTCCTAGAGGGCCAGCTTCGACATTCGAGTGCGGGGCCCATCGGCCTGGCCCAGTTTTCAAACACAGCGTCCGAGAGGGCGTGCGCCGCGCTTTCCCGCCTGGCAGCGCGGATCCAGGAAGCCGGGGGACAGGCATATTATTCGAGCCACTTCATCGAAGACGATCTTTGCAGCAGCTCCATGGATTTCGTCCTGATCGACGGTCTCGACGAGCCGGATCCGCTGGCACTTCTGTCGCGGTGGGATGCAGCACACTCGACCCCCACAGGACTTGCGCGGGTGGGAGTGTTCGTCACCGATGAGGGCGCGCGTGGGTGGGAGAGACGTGGATCAGTGGAGTTCCAGGCGCGATTTTTCGAAGATCTTTTGGGCGAACTCGAAACAGGATCTGTAAACAGGATTTTCATCCACCGGTGGCGGGATCAGACCGGAATGGGCGGCCTGAGGGCCGATCTGTACGGCCGAAAATATGGTCTTTACACGCGAGAAGCAGAACCACGACCGGCTCTTCAGGTGGTTCACGGTTTTTTTCTCGGCACCCAGTCAACGTTTGCATTTGTTAGCGCAGGGCCTGAAGAGGACCCCTTTCCATGGTTTCTGCTGCTGGGCTGGATCCTTCTCACGATGGTTGCGGTGATGTACACGGGCAGCTCACCGTTCAGATCAATGATCCCGCGATACTTTTTCTCGCACGGATTTTTTCGAAATGCAGTTCGGGAGGCACGGGAGGTCTTACCGTTGACAAGTACCGCCATGCTCACGCTGACAGGACTGTCCATTGGCCTGATTGCCTCCTTCGTCCTGGCCGAGCTTAAAGAAACCAGTCTCGCTCGGCATCTATTTTTCCTGTTGCCTGATGGTGGGCGTGTGTCCGTCACTTCAATCCTGGATGCTCCTTTCGTCCTGGCGATCTTGATGGGCAGCGTAGCGCTGGTCGCCATGTCCCTTTGGATGGGGCTTTGGATGGTCGTTTCGGGACGGCGAGCTCCGCTCCTTCCAAGTCAAGCGTTGATGCTGGCGGTCTGGTCAAGATGGCAGGTGATTCTGCTACTACCGCTGGCCATGACCCTTGCGTCGGCAGACGCCGTTCCGATCTGGTCGATCCTGTTGCTGGCCGCTGCGTGGATTGGTACTGCCTACTGGTCGAGCATTCGAACGTCCTACGACTTATTCAAGATTACTTCCCTACCCCTCGGTGGTGCAGTGGTCGTCTGGCTGCTGAATCCGCTCATCCTGGGCACGATGATCCTTCTCGGATGGGTAGTGATGAACACCGACGAAACGATCTATATCTGGAATTTGGTGGTTGGGTCGTGAAATCGGATCGTGAGATCGGATCGCGCCCGGGTCGATGGCCAACTCAAGACTCAGTTGGCCAGGGCTTCCACCGCCAGATCTGCACGCTCGCCATCCCCGGTCGAACCTACTTCGCGCGTCAATTCGTTCCAGATCTTATCGGCGAGATCATAAAACGGCTGCTTATGGTGGAGCCATCCGAAGTGCAGGACGAACGGTGTCACCCACATGAAATCTCCTCGGCCGGGTAGCTGATTGAAAACCCCGACGAGGAGGTCTCTGAGTCCCAGCATTGGAAGACCCCGCAAGCCGTACACGAAGGGATCGGTGTAGTAGCGGCAACGCACGTTATGGAAATCCTCGTCGTGCTCTACAAATCCCTGGATGAAGTCCATTTGAGGGCTTGACTGTCCCTGGAACCAGTTGAAAATCGGCAAATTCAGGTAGCTCATAGCCATGGCCAGGCTCCATTCACACGTTTCCTCACTCCTTCCTTCATCGAGTCGGCTTCGAAAATGCGTTTCGGCGCGCCGGTCAAGGAATCCCCTCGCCTGCAGAGTGACTTCAGCAGTGGTGTTGGTATCCTCAGCGTAAATCATTCCTGCCTGAATTCGAGGCAGGTAGGTCAATCCGAATCGTTTCATCGTGCGACGCCGCCTATCCAGAAAACGATCGACAATGATACCCAATCCTTTCGGACCGCCAAACCAGAAATCGGCCTTTTCCAGCCCCGTAATGGTGAAGGGAAACGCCGCTAATTGTCGCCAGAGTGGATCAGGGTTTCTGCACCAGACCATATCCGCATCCACGAACAGGCTCCTCTCGAAAGGTTTGAAATCGGCCAGGTGGTGCTTGAAGCCCACGATAGAACGATTTTTTTCCGGCAACACTTCGAGAACAGCAAACATGGAATCCAGACCCGTCCGTTTCAGGATAGCGATCTGCTCTTCATCGGCGTAGAGCGCGACGGGCCGTTCGGTATCGTAGCGCCGTAAGGTGTGGACCGATGCCACGGCGTGGCGCAGGTATTTTTCCTTTCCGTATGTGTGAAGAACGTAGCCTTCCACTATTTCGCAGAACTAAACTTGGGGATAGTCAATCGTCCGCAAACGCAATGTGATTCGTTAGGTTCGGAGGGACGGTGTTCCTGACGTGGCCCCGTCCAGAAGCCGGCCGATCAGCCGCCCCTGGTTCTTACCAGGCGTTTGTTCAGACTGTTCATCAGAGAATCGAAGCCCCTCTTTCTGATGACGGACCGAAAGCTCCTGCTGTAGCCTTCAACCGTACCCACTCCATCCAGAATCACATCCGTTGCGAGCCACTTTTCTTGTGAGAACACGAGGAGATACTCGACTTTCGTAGGTACATCCTTGTAGGTCGTCGTAGTAATAACCCGTGCGGAGGCGCCAGTCACTTCAATGTCATCATAGGTCACGGCTGCGCGATAAACGTCCAGGTCAGCAAGGGATTGATGCCGAACGATGTCAGAAAATACCCGAACGAAATTGTCCTGTTGATCCTGACTCAGATCAGCCCAGTGACGACCCAACGCAGCCCGTCCCATCGCGCCAAAGTCGAACATGTCATTGACCGCGAGTCGAAGTTGAGATTTTTGATCAGCGCTCGCCTCACCACTCGAAGGGAGGTGCATTTTGATGTTGTCCTGGCGCTCTTCCATGACGGTCAGAATATCGGATTCACTTTGCTGAGCGTGCGTGAACTGTAGAGAGCCGACTACCGTCAGAAGCGTCAAGAGTACAAGACGCCTGTATAAATTCAGATACACCATAATGGGGTTGAAACCGGTAAAACCGGCATTTCAAGTGATACAGCCTTTCCTATCGTGTTATAGACCAACTAACGTGCCAGCTTCGAGCGCCAAGATCAACGAACCAGTTTTTTCCAGCAGCCGAATCACCGAAAGATTGTAGCTGTAAATCGCCTGCTCCTTCTGCGCTCTCTGGGAAAGATTTTCGCGGACCGCTTTTACAAGATTCTCTGTGTCTCCGATCTCAAGATCGAAATTGATCTCCTCATCTCGAAGCCACTTCTTGCTGATCAGCAACGCCTCGTCGCGAGCCTTCAATCTGCCTTCGGCGATAATCAGGTTTCGAAAAGCCTCTTCCACCTCGAATAAGATCAGCTGGCGCAGGGCATCACCCTGAAAGCGAACTTCGGCAGCTTGGGCCTGGGCTTGCTGAATTTTTGATCGTGTCTGACCAAAATTCAGATTCTGCCGAAGACCGAATCCCGCCCTGACGCCTCTCGAAAGAAATGGATCGCTGATGTACGGATTACGCTGACGCTCGCGATTTGCCGCGTAGGACCATTTACCGGTGATGCCGAGGAAGAACTTGGGAAAGAGGTCAGCCCGAGCGACGTCAACCAGCGCATTTCTGGCGAGAACACCAGCCCAGGCCTGATCCAGCTCCGCCCTCGAGCTGAGCGCAAGCTCCTGGTAGATCTCCAGGGGTTCGCGAACAAAGTCGATGGGCACCATGATGCGATCCTGCAGTGCGATCGTCTCGTTGTCCGCCAGAAACATCTGACGCGAGAGCGCCGCTCGCGCGGTCAGTCGGCTCTCTTCGACTTCCAGGCGGCGTTCGATAAACTCCTGTTCCGTTATCTGAACCTGAAACAGATCCGCGTAATCCACATCCTCGGCGCCCTCTTCGATCAGCCTGTCGATTTCGTTTTTTGCTCTCTCGACGATGTTGCCTGCCTCCGAGGTCAGTCGGCTGAGCGCTTCGGTCAACAGGAGGGAGTAATAGATCTCGGCGGTTCGTACAGCCACGGATAACTCAGTTGTCCGCGTACCCGCCCGATCAACATCTATCCCAGCGCGCGCAGCAGCCAGTGATCCACTCAGCTCACCCCACGTCCAGATGGGCTGAATGGCTTCGAATTCAATTCTGTTGAACGGGGACAGTGTCTGCCAATCGTTGCGTACTTCTGGATCCAGATACAATCGATCCCTGGGCGTGTCATTTGGATTGTCGATAGCGGGCGCGACGGCGTGCGCACTTGTTGCGGTAAACTCGGTCAGAAACCTGGATGCCCTTGCCTGGGCGTACCGCGCTCTCGAAAAGTCGGTTCTAGCCTGTTTTGCCCACACTTCGGGGCTGATATCGAGTGATCTCTCGATGGCGGAGGCCAGGGATACACGGATCGTGTCCTGCTCTTGCGCCAGTGCCGGGAGTGCAAAAATGAAAACGGCACCAATGATGTATAATCGGATCATGCCAAGCTTGGAGAAATGTATTTTGGACCTGTCACTCCCTGGAACCCAGTAGAAACGCGCACGAATCCCCCGAGGTTCTGGACGCCGTGGGATAGTATAGGGTAACTTCTCAACTGAGAGTCTGATGCGCGTTTTTCGCTGTGTATGTGATGATGTCACCTTTGCCGAGCTGAAAATGCTCGCGGAGGCGAAAAAAATACGTACGGTTCAAAACCTACAACAGGACCGCCCATTCGGACGGTCCTGTGGCCTGTGTCTTCCCTATGTCAGACGAATGCTTGAGGATGGCAGCACCGAATTCGATGGCCTGATCCCGATTACCGAGTGAGCAGCACGATATCCGTCACGATGTCATCCCCTACGAAGTAGTCCACGATTCCGTGTTTCCAGTCGACTCCGTAGTCGGCGCGATCAATCGTGTATGAAACTCGATACGCGGTCCAAGCGAAGTCTTCTTCAGCATCGTCAAAAGACATTACATCCAGATTCAATGTGATTTCTTTGGACACACCGTGCATCATGAACGTGCCCGTGACGTCATATGAGAACGGACCACCTTCGATGGACGAACTTTCAAAGGTAATGGTTGGATACGTTTCAGCGTCCAGGATTCTTCTTCTTATGTCATTGTCCCGATTCTCGATTCCGGTCGCGATCGATTCTACCTGGATTTCCAGATTGACAGAAGAGTTTTCTAGATCATCAGCATCCCAGAACAGATCCACGGAGAAATCGGTGAACTTTCCTGTAACGGTCGAAAGACCGTGGACCACGGGAATTCTGAATCCCAGCGTAGAGTGATTTCTGTCTATCCGAATGGGTTTCCTTTCTTCGCCTTGATCCTGACCCAATGCGGGCAGAGTAATACCGATCAAGAGGAGAGTTACAGCAATACTTTTCATGTGGGTCAATTTCTGTTTTGGTAGTACGTTTCAGTGGTGTCCAGAGGACTCTGAATTTCCTCGTTGGAGTGCCAAAGTCGGCGAATCATGACACCGGAGCACGTGGCAATAGGTTTGACGTCCGTGAGGGGGTTTTCATTCACTAGAGCGTTTTCCGGAACCCTCGTCACCAGAAATCGTGACAACGACATGCGACTCAACAATGCCCGATCAATCATCACGGGATCCTGGAAGGGCCTGATTCTCGGCCTCCTTCTGGTGTGTTCGCCGCTGGGGCAAGATGCAATCGCTCAGGAAGATCCAGTTACCGCTCGTCTGCCCCATCCTCCCAGAACCAGTTCCGAGCCGGTAAAAACTGGAACGGCTGTCTCACCTCTGGCCTCTGCGTTCGACATCACATATTACCATCTG
>CALBJU010000188.1 GCA_937893205.1 uncultured Bacteroidota bacterium | reverse complement strand
CCGTTTCTATAGTCTTCGTAGTAGAGACTGTAGTTCATCGGGATGTCGTCCTCGACGCACTCAGACTGGGCCTGAGCGGTCTTCGCGAAGCCGCTAAAAGCCACAACCGTGGTCAGAAAGGCGATTATCGCAAGTATTTTTGCTGATTTAATCTGGCGGAGGGACATGGTACCTGTCGGTATGCAGTGCGAAATACACAGCGAGTGAAGATCACGCCGGGACTAGCCAAGGGGCTGTCGGTCAAACCAGCGATCACCGAAATTAATGTTGAGACTGAATCGAATGTAACGGTCTTTGACCAATCCGTTAGACGTGGTTCCTCTACGTCCAATATCGATGTTCAAGTCAATATTCGTGCCACGAATGAGAGATGGCATGCTCAACCCCCCGGTAATGCCAACAGAACGGATGGATTCGTCGGCATCAGGAGAAACGTACGATTGATCTGAATAAACTCCCAATCGATAGCCGATTCTGGAACCGTAGCTGGCGAACGGGCGCCCACTAGCTGGCCAGAACTCGGCTCCGGCCGATAGACGGAGCCGGTTATCGAATTCGGAATTTGAGGAGGCTGAATATCCTGGTAGGTCAAAGTCACTTTCGAACGATGACCATCCTTCATAGCTGGCATCTGCGATGAAGGTCCACCTCGCTTCGGGCTGGTAGGCGACGCCGAGCGCCCAGGCGAGGGGTAATTTCACGTCGCCACTGGCCGTGGTCGACAGAGTGTCGCTACCAACGCTGGTCGTGAGGGCGAGTGCACGTTTGCCAACCAGCGTCGTCGGAAGGGAGATCGTTCCGCCGATGACCAGCGCCTTACCTGTTGGAAGCCCCGGTAGGACATAACGCCCCCCTACGGTGGCTGTCAGCCCCCGTAAACGCAGCGTTTTTTCAACTGTCCGATCCACAAATAACGTTGAATTGAAACTGGATCCTTGAGACTCTTCGATGATACCAAAGAGGTAGTCGAGACTAAGTCCAAGACTTATTCGGGGAGATACGCGGTGGCCCGTAGCCAATGATAACTTTTGGATCCCGCCGCTACCGCCAAAGCGGCTGATGAGCGCGGTTTCACCACCGTTTTCCGGGTCCGAAATAATACTCGAAGGGCTGTCGACCCGATAAGACACTCTGGTGTAGGGAGAAAATGAAATTCCCAATCCAGTTTTGTTGGTAATTAGGGGAAAGCCGATCTGGACAGCGCTGAGCGTGCCTGAAGCCACTGTACCCTGTTCAAATCCTTCTGCACTCACCTTAATCGATTCGAAAGAAAATCCGCCAGCGAAACGGGTCAAGATCTGATCACTTAGTGCGGCTGGATTTGCGAAATTGGTGTATCTGATTCCTGCCAGGGCGTATCCACCGCCACCCATGGCCTGACTTCTCGACGTGAAAAACTGTTGTCTTTCACCCAGTCCAAATCTCGAGTAGATGGATCCATCCTTCTGACTCTGAGCCAGAATACTGTACGCCGGAAGAAGGACGACCAGGAATGTTAAAGCGAGAATTCGCTGCATAAATTTCTGCGCGTTGGAATGTGGAAAGGGAGGATGATTCATTTTTTCCTCACTTCAGCGGAGTGAACGTTACGATTGCCCGTGGCAGGCTCTCACTCGAAATGGCTCCAAATTGGATAGCCAAAAACCCTACACCACTTTGATTGGATGGCAGATACAGTTCAAATCTGTCCAGAGAGGATTTATCCAAGTTCACCGACTGGACGACGTTGGTCAGGATGGTATTGTCGAACGTTAGGCTGCCGTCTGAGGCAACGCCCACTTCCTCCACAACCAGCCTCGTCACGTCGTCATCCGCGACAACCCTCAGACCAATCAAGGATACTACAGGTCGATTGAAGCCTGAAGGATAGAGGTCTGAAAGATCTACAGTATTCAGGCGCACCAGAACACGATGAACCAGAGCTTCTGGGAATTCTTCGCTTAGAAATGGAAAAGACACATCCAGGCCATTCGCAGCTCCGTCTTGAAGTAACAGATATTCTGAGGACGCTGAGCTTGGAATTCGTGAGGAGGAGGTGAAAACCTTAGATAAACTGAAACTGACCGTATCCCCCGGAGTCGACGAAGCTCGAAGAGACGTACCCGAAAATCCTACTCCAAGAATGGCGTTGCCGCTGGTTGCTCTGAGGGCGAAGCCATGGAAATCGTCCGTAAAGGTCGAACTTCGGAGGATACCATCGAATGCGGATACCCATTCTGCGGGCAAAGTGACCACGTGGTCGCCTTCTACTGCGGGTATTGTTGTCGTTAATACCAGGGCACCCGTGCCGATAGTAGTATCCGCGCGAGTGAAAGCGGAGATCCAGCTCTCGTTTACCTGGTACATCTCAAGCGTGACAGGTTGTGTCGTGTCACCGTACACGTAGTCTATGGACATCGTCAAGTCCGCAAAGGTCACGGGCTGACTCAGAAAGGAGGTGCCGAACTGACTCGACGCCACGAAGTCCAACAAACCGACGGCCTCCATGTGTCCCGCAACTGGATCATCGACCACGCCTGCAAGAGCTCTTGAAGCACCTGATGAAGCATTACCACCGGTAACATCTCCCAGCCCGTTATCCTGCAACGAGCTCGCGCTCAGGGTTATTACCTTCGATTCCTCTGTCTGAGCATCAACCAGGCCAATTCCAACATTAGTCCGGTCGTCGCAACCGGTCATTAGAATCAAAATGGATAGAAGTGCGAGGAAGCCTGAAAAAAAGCGCTTGGTCTTGAACATCAAATCGAATGTGCGATCTCTGGGTTGACTCATTCCCCAAACGATGGGGAGATGTGCGTTCGTATGTCCCAGTTCGAAAAAACTCCAAGCCTTGGAGACGTGCTTCCCAAGGCTTCATAGAGATTAATTAACGGGCGTGTACAATGCCGTCATGAAGCAGGATGTTTCCCGAAAACAGTGCAAAAACCAGGCTATGCCAATACCCCGCTCATTATGGTATCGTACACCGCCACGGCCTCTTCCATCTCGGTTTCTGCTTCGCCGCTAAACGATGGGGTATCTCCGTCGTCTTTCATAGAAGAGGGGAAGATCGATGCGTCAGCGAATCGAATTCCAGCATCAGATGGGTTCTGACCAATCAGTTCGTCATGGGGCGCAAGGCTCAGGGAATCAAAACTCTTCCCGTCCAGCCGGGCGTCAAAATCAACGGTCTCTGGAGTGTATACGATTTTGGCGTTTTTGAAAAGCTCGTCTTCCGCAAATTCAGTTCTCAGTACATAGGGAACCAGACCACTCAACCAACCAAATGCGTGAACGAGATCAGGTTGCCAGCCCAAATTTCTAATGGTGCGAATTACACTTCGAGCATAAAATGCGGCGCGCTCGAGATTATCTTCAAAGAGAACTCCCTGCCGATCCGAGAAAATGCCCTTCCGTTTGAAGTAGTAATCGTTGTCCATGAAATAAACCTGGAGG
>CALBJU010000187.1 GCA_937893205.1 uncultured Bacteroidota bacterium | reverse complement strand
GGCTTTTTGGTCCGAGTGCCAGGCTTGAATATTCGCGCGCACGGCGTCACCCCACCTGCCAATCACGTTCCACGTGTGGGAGGGCATGTGATTGATGTGGCTCGCTCCCGGGATGGCGTTTCCAAGGAATTCGGAGCACGCTTCGGCCTTTCTGGCTGACTGAGATGACTCTGTGGCGTGGATGTAGAGGTGACACGCGCCCGGGTGTTGAATGTCCTGGTCCAGTACTCTTTCCAACACCGCGTGGAGCCGGGCCACGTCGGGATCATTGATATCTCGCGTGCCGCGACGAGGCTCGAGCAAAAATAGCGCCTCCCCGTATAGGGTGACCGCATCGAGATCATTCGGGAAAGCTTCGGCTACACCTCGCATTGCGTTTGCGTAGGCCGAGTCCTGGACGGCCCGCGTGTCGGTGCTGAAGTCTTCCACGTATCGAACAGACATCGCTTCAATGAGAGCTCGTTCTACGCCCTCGACGCTGTCAATCCGATCCATCGCTTCCTGCATCTTTGCGTAAGCCCTCGGAGAGTCAGCAGCGCGCATGGGGCCATTCAAATAAGATCCCCACGCCCAGGCTTCGCCCCAGTAGCAAATTGCGCAATCAGGATCAGCCTTCTGCGCCTCTCGGAAGGACCGCGCAGCATCCACTTTCGTGAACGCATACATCATCTGGATGCCTTGATTGAAATACGTCTGCGCGCGTGCGTTGGAGGTAGAAATTGTCCGCGTGAACGGTCCCAGAGCTTTTTCATAGGTCGGAAACGGCTCGTCGAAGCCGTCCGGGTAAGAAACGCTCTGCGCCGTAACAGGGATGGCTACGGCGATACAGAATATCCACGCGAGAGAAATGCGCACGACCAATCGGGTGTAATGAATAGAGCCGGGTCTGACAGTATACTAAACGGCGACTGCGAGCCGCCACTCAACCATACGAATGATGAGCAGCAAAAGAAAAATTCTGACTGAGGTCAATTCGGTCGAATTCATGATGGGGAGCTTTCAGGTTCGCCAACCCCTTCCACACCAACGGATCAACAATATTGATCCGTTCATCCTGCTGCACCACGCTGGGCCAACACATTATGAGCCAGGTGGGCGGCCTCAGGATGAGGGTGTACCTCCTCATCCTCATCGCGGATTTGAACCTGTGACCTTCGTGTACAAAGGCGGTGTTCACCACCGGGATTCTCGCGGCAATGATTCGATTGTCGGCGAGGGCGGTGTGCAATGGATGACCGCCGGGATGGGCATCGTGCACAGCGAGCGTCCACCAAAAGAACTCGTTCAGAACGGCGGCGATCAGGAAATCATCCAGCTCTGGATAAACCTCCCTGCCAAGCACAAGATGGTACAGCCCCGTTACCAGGGACTCACGCGCGAAGACATTCCGACCGTCGAGCCGGACAATGGAGCCGTGATTCAGGTGGTTGCGGGCTCGCTGAATGGCGTGGAAGGACCCATCGAGACATGGACTTCGGTCACGGCCTTGAACGGGACATTCGCGGCCGGGTCATCGATAGACATCGACCTTCCAGACGAAGAAGGAGGGTTGATCTACGTACTGAACGGATCAATCACCGTCAACGGCACCGGCGTCACGGGCCACAACATGATTGAGCTCGGAACGACCGGTTCAGTCTCGATCGAAGCGAGCGAGGACTCTCGTGCGTTGATTCTAACGGGAGCTCCAATCGGCGAGCCTGTGGTTACGAGCGGCCCATTTGTGATGAACACCCACACCGAGATCCTGGAGGCCACCCGCGACGCCCAGATGGGAAAGATGGGCGTGCTGGTCGAGGATTTTGACTGAGTCAGTCTGAATCGCCCAGTTCTCTTCGGACATGATCGATGAAACCAGTGATGACTTCTATCCGATTGGTCGTCCTCTCTTTTGCGACGGACTCTTGGAGAAGAATTCTTCCCCCGTCGAGAACCCGATATTCCACCCCACCGATATTGACATAGGGTCCGGAAAAGAGTAATTCCGGTCGTTCAAATCCGTCCCGTTCGTCTGAATACGAAGCAGAATACCATGAGTCTCCCGATCGAAAGATTAGCTGGTTGGTATCTTCTCTCCATTCAGGCTCCTCGCCTCCGAATTCTCCTGAAACATTCCAACGTTTACCACCCGAAGCTGGAAATGGCTCAGCGAATACTTCCGACCCCCTCGAGCCAACAACTGTGTAGGCGATCATTGATTCATCAGGCGAAAACTTCGGACTCCAGGTGCTGTTGTCGGTTTCAAAAACAGTAGTAACCGAAGAATTCGACGTGTCCAAAACCTTGATTACTTGACTCGTGTCGGTCGCTTCACCAAATAGAAGGAAGCGTTCGTCTCTAGACCAATCGTATGGAATCGAATAATTTTCAGACTGAAAAATAATTTCAGGGGCTCTTGACGAATTGGCTTCCTGTCTCAAAATCCGAGATCCGTCTGGATCCGACTGAGAGAACGTGATGCGCGAACCGCTCGAATTCAAAATCGGTCTTTCTGATCTTATTTCGGAAAATAAAATGTCCGTCGTACCTCGCTCAACGTTGTACAACATGGTGCGCTCAGACCCATCGTATAAGTCTACAATGACTACTGATCCATCTCGTGTCGCATCCATACTTCCGTGATACGCGGCGTCAAACGACAGCTCATTTGTCGCGCCGTCCGGATTACGGATTACCAGCCGCGTGAGGCCAGCCGAAGCGCCTGCTGCATAAAACAAGGTGCCAGAATCCGTTATTTGAAAATGAGAAATACCGCTGAGTGATCCCGTTCTCACACCGGATCTGAAAATTCGACTATCGTCTACGTTACCCTCATCAGCCCACCCCAGATGCCCGGCCCGTAAATTCCCCAAGGCTGTGCTAACGACGATATCCGAATCGACAAGCTGCGCTGAGCCGCCCCTCTGTGAAACGACTCTTTCAGATCCGTTTGAGTCGAGATGAGTTAGAATATTTTCCCAACCGTTTCCAAGAAGGAGATCATTTTCTTCAAGTCCTTTGTTCAGGAAAACGTTTCGTTCACCCCGATACACCTCCTCCGGGCCTCCGGCTCCGTTCGGTCGAACGCGCCTCAAAACGGTCCCCTGAATATCGGCCCAATAAATCCAGTTGTCATTCGACCAGTAAACCGCATGTCCATCGGATTCAGAAGCAATTGGCACGGGCGTGCCCGATTCAAAAGGAACGACCCATATTTGCCCCTCTGCTTTGTAAACAATGTTGGAACCATCCGGAGAAAAGGCCGGTTGCGCGGCTCCTGCATCCCCCTCTTTCAAAACGAACTCGGAGGTTCCCAATTCGTGTGTTACGAGATAGTATCCACCCCGGGTTTCGGAGACATAAACCAAACGACGCCCATCCCTCGATACGTCAAACCCTTCTTTTTCTATTCCCAGGCCTGATGCGCCAAAAAAGGACATGGAAGGTGTGTTTGGGGATACCTACAAGGCGTATAAGAGCCAGGTCCCCATGCTGATTCCTACCGGTAAAACTGCCTCACCCATGACTGTTTCTGAGCCTGCAGCCGCGCCGCTTGAGGAACCAATGGCCGAAGAAGAAGCCCCACCCTACTGAGTCACGCCCAGATCTGATGGACAATTAGTTGGCGGGGGCGCCTCTTGCGCCCCCGCCAACGCCCTTTTGAACTTCTGGTGAGTCGGATTTTTACTGAACCCAACTCGCATTTGTCCGTAAACCATGTCAACCCACCACCCGGTCCGACACCACCGCCCATTCATGAGTTCACAGAGACGATATAGCCAGGACGAAATAGCGTCCATTTTCAGACAAGCGGCGAAAGATCAGGAGATTGCTAAAGATCAGCACTCGAAAAGTGATGGTTTGACGTTATCGGAGCTCAAAGAGATCGGAATGGAGACTGGTATTACGCCAGATCTTATCGAGCAAGCTGCGGAAGCGGTAAATAAGGCTGTACCGACAAAGGCACCGGCCCGATTGATGGGATTGCCCGTCAGCGCTTCCCATGAAATCGACCTTGCCGGACCTCTCTCGGATGAAAACTGGAATCGGTTGGTGGTGGACATGCGGGAGATGTTTCGCGCGCACGGAAAGCTTGAGCAGATAGGGCAGTTTCGTTCGTGGCGAAACGGAAATTTGCAGATTTCGGTTGAGCCAACAGAGGCCGGTCATCGAATTCGGATGCGTACTTTCAAGGGGAATGCGTCGGCAGGTCTTCTTGGAAGTCTTGCAGGTGGTGCTGTCGTCTTGCTGATCTTGTTGGCTCTCGTTTCGACGGGCGATTTGGACGCGGGAGGGACTAAAATGCTGATGTTGATGTCCATGCTGGGATTTGGTGCTTTTGGGATCAACTTCTTTCGACTCTCACAGTGGTCGAAGGAGCGAATGGGTCAGATGCAGGCGCTCGCGACTCGAGCAAGAGAAATGGCCGGTATCACCACCAACGCAGTGCAACTCGAATCGAATGCGGCTGGAGTGCTGGATATGGAGGAGGAAGAAAATCTCTCCGAAGAAGAGTCTACCGTTCAAGCACGGGGACGAAGCCGAAACTGATCACGAGAGGCATGAGCGAACGGACGTCTCCGGGCGGGGTCAGCCTGAATTCCCCGGGTATGCATTATTCGATCGGAATATCAAAGAAAGTGTCGGGATAGGGTTCTTCGATCAGCGTGTAGTGCCACCATTCGTTGACGTAGTTCTGGAATCCAGCGTCCACCATGATTGATTTCAGAATCATGCGGTTCTCCATCGCCTCCCCGGTGATAGCCGGATTCTCGGTGTGAGAGAGTTCGCCGAAAAAATCGTAGGGAGTCCCCATATCGAGCGGCACACCTTGATGCATAAGCGTCAGATCGGCTGTGCTTCCCCTGCTGTGCCCGGACTTCGCGGCGATGTAGCCCCGGTCAAACAGCTCTGACTTGGGCACTTCCGGATAGAAGGCGGCTTTGTTCAGTGTATCGGCCAAGTCTGCGCCCCATCTCACAAAGTGATCGACCGCGCTCTGGGGGCGATAGCCGTCGTAGACCAGAATCGAGTATCCCTGTGCGAGTGCGGCCTCTTGTGCAGAGGACAGCGCAGCTGCTGCCTTGTGGGTCAACATGACCTGAGCCACGTGGTAGCCGGTGATGGGTCTTCCCATGAAGTTGTCACTGCCAAAATATTTAACGTCCTGCCCGATGCTGTTGTCAACCTCAGACAATCGTACCAGGGGAGAGTCATTCATACAGCCAGCGAATAGAAGGGCGAAACAGGTCGCTAGAATTTTCATTGAGCGCGGGTATGCAGGGAGCCTTTGAAGAGCACCAATATACGCGGTCCCTATTTGAAGCTCCTGCCTACAACTGAATCACGTAGGTCATTTTGGCAACGCCGACCCGGCTGTTGAGCAGTCTGTTGCGGAAATCGAACTGGTCATCATCACCCGTGAAGTTGTAGTTGGTGTTGAATACCAGGAAGAGATCCGCCCCCGGTGAATGGATCCAGTCGATCCGGATATTGGCCTGGACGTTGCCGGAGAAGTTGTCGTACTGAATCAATGCCTTGGCAAACAGCTTCCGACTGTACGCCGCATTGATGTTCATCCCGAATGTTGTAGCGTTGAAGGAGCCGTTATCAACGGGGATGTCAAACTGGGTGTGAGAAATCGAGGCATCCAGATTCAGGTACTTTCCGGTTCGAAGCCCAATACCGACTCGTAGATTTGTCCGGTCACCACCGAAATAATCGGAAATTCCTGCGCTTCCATTCACCGAGAAAAATTTGCTGTTGTCGGTACGGAAACCAAGCGATCCTGAGTCAGAAACGTAGTCACCAGCCAGGATTTCAGCGTCAGCAAGGATGTGAAAGGAGTTTTCCAGCCGCTCAAAGTTCCGGTTCACCGACCAGCTGAACGAGTCATTTGCTCGCAAACGTATGCTTCCTCTAGCGCCGACATTGGACGACTGTTTTTCATTGTCCTGTCCATCGGTCAGTCCAACGCCCACGCTGATGGAATACGATCGGATGAGCTTGCCGCCTACCTGAGGCGAATACGAGGCGCTGGCATTATAGCTCTTCATGTCTCTTCGTCGGACAAATCCGAGGGCCGGATTGAAGCGTTTTCCGACATTGGAGTAGGACGAGCTGAATCGGTAGTCGGCCCGCCGTATCGACAGAGCCAATGATCCGGCTGCGTCTGACGCATCCGGCTCGCTGTCTTCGACGCGGGTGTACCAGCCAGACAATTCACTGTTACCCCAGAAACGGCGTTTTACGTCTGCGCCGAACGCTCGATTGTATCGCTGGCCCTGTTCAAGATTGGTAAAGATGGCACCGATGGTCGTTCGTCCAAAAACATCTGCTCGGACGCGGGCGACCGTGTTATTCGCCGCATCCAGTCCGAACTCTTCGTTCTTTCCAGTCTGAATGTTAAGCAGGCCTACCGAATACTTGTCAAACTGACTGACCAGACGAGCACCGGCTAGAATGTCGTTCGAGATGCCAATTCTGCGCGAGAAAAAAGTCTCCGTTCTTCGAGAATCACCGAATTCGAACAGCCCCTGTCGCTCGAGGAAGAATTCTCGCTTTTCGGGGAAAAATAGATTGAATCGGGTGAGGTCCAGCTGCACAACGTCTGACTCGACTTGCGCAAAGTCCGTGTTTACCGTCAGGTCGAGTGTGACATTCGGATTGACTGCCCATTTGATATCTATCCCGGCATCCTGCTGGGTATCCGATTCCGTTTCGGTCTCACCAACGCGAAATTCCTGGGCTCCAGCGATCACGTATGGCTTGATGAGCACGTTTCTGCCACGCTCCACATTTTTTACGCCCGTCATCGATGCGTACTGTGAGACCTGGAATATTCCTGCGCTGTAGCTACGAGGAATGAACGGCCACATGGATCGCTCACCATTGCGATTCAGGAAACGCATGATGGCCACTCCCATCGTGAGTTCGTCAGCGTTGTCGAAGCGAATGGTTTTAAATGGAATGGCCAGTTCGACATGCCATCCATCTTCGGCAATACGTCCTTCTGATTCGTAGATGCCGTCCCACTGCCAATCGCTGAACGACATGGCCTCATCTGAAATGATGGCGTCGTCCTGCGTACCCAGCACATTGGTTTCGAACAGGTACGCGTTGCGCTTGTCGTTGTACGTGTCGATCAGGAGCCAGAACATGTCGTCATTACCGTTTGGTCCTCCGCGTTCCAGATTTCGTGCACGTATCTGGTCAGGATCTGAGTCGTAGAAACTCAGTCCGAAGTAGAGATTGTTTTCGTCGTAGGCGATGCGAATGGCTGAAGGCTGACTTGGATCAGCGCCTTCATTCGGTGTCAGCTGGACGAAATCGGTGGCAGCGATCGTTTTGGTCCAAATAGCGTCGTCAATCACGCCATCTATTTGCGGTGCAGTCTCCGCATAGACTGCGGTGATGCTGTTTTCAGCACCAATCAAGATCCGTGGAGGCATCGACTGGGAAAATGCTGGAAGGGAACAGAAAAACAAAAGAAGACTGGTAACAGTGCGCATGGCGGGCTGGAATGATTGGACGGTGAATGCGATCAGGTCGGGCACTGGGTCGCCATTCCTACGATGTCATTCTATATTGGATGCGAGTGCGTTCTGAGTCCAGGGGTGCCAAATCCGCCTACACAGCGCTCCGGCAGGTATGCCCGTACCACTTCTAACCCATCATTTGGATAGCTCGTCTACAAATTGGAGGTGGGTCGGACCAAGAAAGACCAAAGTCATCACATGCATACCAAGACAGGATGATTGAGCCCTATTCCGGCTCGCGGGCAGACTGAATCACCAGCTCATTCATCCGCTCGCGTGCGGCAGCTACCCGGGGCTGCAATCGATCAGCCGCATTCTCCCACCACATGATAAACTTCGCTTAGTGAAATATGGCCTGTTCTGTGTTTCCGAGTTCGTCGTGGATCTGCGCCACTTTTTCATGCGCGTGAGGCGCCCACTCGTGTCCGTGTGAAAGGCCTCCGTCTACCAAGGAAAAGAACGAAGCCAGGGCTTCTTCCTTTCTATCCAGCTCGTACAGTGCTATTCCGCGATAAAAACGCTCTGCAGCTGCAATGGTTGGCGGGCCTGCAAACGGCGCAGTGGACTACACGCGTTGCTCGATTTGTGCCTGGATGACTTCGAGGCTTTCGGCGCGCTCCGCTTTGACGAGCAGTATCAGAAGATCTCCATCTTTCGCCCTTTCGAAGGCCGCTCTCACCGCGTCCAGTTCGCCCTCGAACATGTCTGCCTCAATACCATGTTTTCTAAGCTCATTTGCGAGAATGAGAGGGACACCACCGGTGCCCAGTTCTCGTTCATAGCCCACACAGTCGCTGACCAGGATGTCTTTGATCCCGGCTTTCGCGGGGGCTGCGGCCATGTCCCGAATCTCTTTTTCGGTGCGATCGCCGGCCATGGAGAGTGTCATGATGCGCCGCGCGGCGCCAAGCTTGGCCGTCGTATCCAGGATGGCGTTCAGGCCGTGCACGTTGTGGGCATAGTCGAGCAGAACCCGAATGCCGCCTACGTCGAAGTAGTTGCTGCGCCCGGGGTTGGACTTGAAGTCACTCTCAAACGTTGTCAGTCCCTCTCGGATGGCATCTACGGGCACGCCCAGTCCCCGTGCGATGGCCGTTGCGGACAGTGCATTCGAAACGTTGTACGTGGCTATTCCACCGAGCGTAATCGGTATGTCGTCCACTTTGGCGATTTCCGTTATCGAACCGCTTTCCCAGTGGATGATCATTCCATCTTTCACGAAACAGGAGCTTTCGCCGAAGTCAACGATTGGCGGCCCGATGGAGAACCAGCAGACCCTCTGATCGGGGAACGACTTCGACGCTTCGACGAGGCCTGCATCATCGGCATTCAGTACCAAGAGTCCGCCATGATTGACGAGGCGCCTGACGATCAACTTCGCGGCGATCAGGTCTTCGACGGCGTTGATGCCGTACTGCCCCATGTGATCTTCAGCCACATTCAAAACGGCGGCGACATCGGCGCGCTGCACTCCGGTGCCTCGTCGGAGTAATCCGCCGCGAGCAGTTTCGAGAAAGGCGATCTCGACTCGGGGGTCGCGAAGCAGGGTGCGTGCTCCGCCTGGTCCGGAGTAGTCTCCTGTGTCGAGAATATCTTCATTGACACGAATCCAGTCGGTCGACGTGCTCCCGTAGGTTTTCCCCCAGCATGCAGCGATGTGGCAGAGCAGCCGCACATTGGTCGATTTACCGTTCGTCCCCGTCACAACGGCAACGGGTACATCGTGATAGGTCGACCAATTGAGCGAGGCCGCATCCGGAGTCTGCTCACGTGGCCAGGTTCCAGAACCCGTTCCCATTCCGAGCGACACGTCATCGTCATCCCAAAAGAAGGTCACTTGCTGCCGCGCGGCTTCTGCCTCAAGTAGGGTCAGAGCGGGCAGCCTTTCGTCATCGAGTTCTGTAAGCACCGCGGAAAGATCAGGATCGCCGACTGTGTCACCCGAAAAACGCTTCACCGCCCGCGTCCAGGCCAGTTCAGAAGCTTCGATGAGTCCGTAGAGCTGATCGACGGGCCCACCAACGAGCAGCCATGCTCCCTCTGCGCGGGGCAGGACCTCGAGTCCCATATCCGGAAGGCTCAGTGCTGATCGCAATGCGGTGATTTCTTCCTTCCACAGATCGACCACACCCGCATCTTCGAACGCTACATCGAGCAGCGCCCCTGGATGTGTCCAGACCAGATTGGGTCCGGTCAGTCGTCTGGAGTCAACGAGTTTCATCCGCTCCTAATCGTTTTCCTCTCTTGCCAATCGAACGCCGCGCTCGTCACGGACCAGCGTTGCCCCGCTATCCAGCACAAAATCTTCCATATCCGCTATCGGGGAGACTTCGGTGGATTCGGTCTTCGAAGACAGTACCGCGGTTTCTTCCGAATTGAACGTTATGATCTGCTTCCAACTTCGTGAGGTGTCGTCACCGAATACCAGTACAAAATCATCGGGCTCGGCCATTCGAAGCGCGTGATCGATACACTCCTGCTCGTCCGGGATGACCTCAATGGCGTCGGCTGAAACACCGCCGGCTAGCAGTGCCGCCTGCATTCTGAGTGGCACCTCATCGAAGCCCCGTCCCCTTCGATCGTCGTCAGCTTTACATAAATAGTGATCGAAACGGGTGGCAGCCAATCTGGCAATCTCGTCGATGTCTTCGTCGCGGCGGTCACCCGGCGCGGCGAGGATAACGATCCGCCTTCCAGCAACAGTAAGTTGCTCAGCCGTTTTGCACATGGCCTCTACCGCAGCCGGATTATGCGCGTAGTCGAGAATCACCTTGAACGGGTGTTCGTCGAATACATTCATGCGCCCCGGCGCCTGGAAGAAGGAAGTATCGAATGTTCTGAGTCCGTGGCGAATGTCCTCAAGGGAGGCACCCAGACTGTAGGCCATGGCCGAGGCGCACATGGCATTCTGCACATTGTGGATAGCCTTGCCTTCCAGCGTAGCCGGAATCAGGTGTGTCCAGAGCAGCGGAATATGGGCTCCTCCGTCAAACAAGGTTATCATCTGGCCGTTGATGCCGAGCTCCAGAACCACGGCCAGCCCGCCTGCCCGGATATGCTCCCGCACGAGCTCATGGTTGGCATTGAGCGTGAAGTAGCAGATGCGTTCGGCGTCGGAGTAGTCGGCCATCTTCAGGCACAGATCGTCATCCGCGTTCAAGACAGCGACGTCCTGGGCTACTTCGACCACGATGCGTTTCAATTCGGCGAGCTGCTCGAGCGTGTCGATTCCGCGCATCCCGAGGTGATCCGCGGAGATATTTAGGCACGCCGCTACATTTGACTTACTGTATCCAAGACCGCGCTTTACGAGACCGCCACGTGCAGTTTCGAGCACGGCCATATCTACAGACGGATCTCGAAGAACGATTCGTGCAGCAACCGGACCCGTCATGTCTCCCTTGACACTCAGGTGCCCGTCTATATAGACTCCGTCGGTCGAGGTCATCCCGACCGTGTGCCCGGCACCCTTTAGGATGTGCGAAAGCATACGGCTGGTCGTCGTCTTTCCGTTCGTGCCCGTTATCCCCGCAATTGGAATTCGACGAGGGGTATCTGCCGGGAAAAGCATATCCATTACCGCACCTGCTACGTCGCGCGGTTTACCTTCGGAAGGGGCGACATGCATTCGGAAACCGGGCGCGGCATTAATTTCTACTATGCCGCCACCGACGTCCTTGTACGACTGGGAGATGTCGTCCGTCAAAAAGTCTACGCCTCCCACATCGAGTCCGACGGCCGAGACGGCCCGCACAGCCATGGCGCGATTATCCGGATGGACCTCATCGGTCAGATCAATGGCCGTGCCTCCAGTCGAAAGATTTGCCGTCGATCGAAGATGGAGTACCTCGTCCTTTGCGAGAACAGAGGATCGATCGTAACCCGCCGCTTTCATGTGCTGATCGGCTGCCTTATCGAATTCGAGCTGGGTGAGCACCTTTTCGTGCCCGATTCCCCTGCGAGGATCTTGATTGATAACGTCAACCAGCTCCTCAATAGAGCTCTTTCCGTCTCCCACAACGTGTCCCGGGACCCGCTTTGCTACAGCCACTAACTTGTTGTCCACCACAAGCATGCGGTGATCCATACCTGTAATGAAGCTCTCTACAAGTACGGCCCTGCTCGTGCCTTGAGCTTTTGCATGATCGAATGCATCGCGAACCTCCTCATCAGTGGTCAGATTGATCGATACTCCTCGGCCGTGGTTCGCGTTCAATGGTTTCAGGACGACGGGAAATCCAATTCGGTTGGCCTTGTGAACGGCTTGACGCTCGTTGTAGACCATCTCCTGTAGGGGTACAGGAAGCCCCAAATCGTTCAGCAAGCGGTGGGTGTCATCCTTGTCACAGGCAATTTCAACAGCGATATGCCGGGTTTCACTGGTTATGGTAGCCTGAATGCGCTTCTGAAATTTTCCGTGGCCGAACTGAACAAGGCTGTACTGGTTCAGGCGGATCCACGGGATTCCGCGCTCGACAGCGGCGTTCACGAGCGACTGCGTGCTGGGTCCAAATTCCTTTCGCTGGGCAAACCGGATGAAGGTGGTTTTTTCCTCTTCGAAATCGAAATCGGTCGTAGGCTTTTCATCGAGCTGCTCTTGAATTTCTGTCGGGAGCAGATGAAGCAGTAATTCGCGTCCGAGCCGGGAGGCTTCGAGCCCTACGTCCCGTTGTTTGTACTGGAATACCATGTTGTATTCCCCGGGATTGTCGGTCGAGCGCGTGCGTCCAAACGAGACTTCTGAACCCGCTTCATTCTGCAATTCGATAGCCACGTGCTCGAGCACATGACCCATCCACGTTCCTTCATCTTCGCGCAGACGGCGGACGAAGCCACCCGGCTCGCCATACGAACAACCGTGTTCGTGCAGACCTGGAAGGTGCTCCAGCAGAGAGTCGATGAACGCCTCTCCAATTTTGGCCGTGGGCCATTCCTCGAGTACGCCCAGGTCCAGGACGTGTCGGATCACGGGGAAGCGCGCGTAGAGGCTTGGTCCCACGAATACATTGGTGGATAGGATTTTCATGCCTGTTCTTCTGTTTCAAGTTCAGGATGGACAATAGCCCGCCGGGATTTGATGTCAAACTGTGCCCCGGATCCCAGAATGTGCAATCGGACATTCGTCAGGCTCACAACTTCTTTCTTTCTGATTTCTGCAATGGAGGAGTACTCCACTTCAGAAGGATCAACGACCGTGATGCCCCCGCTGCCGACGACCTCAAAAACACCGACCGGATTGATGAAGGCGGCCGTGTCTTCGTCGA
>CALBJU010000186.1 GCA_937893205.1 uncultured Bacteroidota bacterium | reverse complement strand
AGAGGCGATTTGTCGGATTCGAAGCCTACAAGGAGGTCATCGCACTTGTCGATGTCGTCTTGATTACCACGCCTCCCGGCTTTCGCCCCATCCATTTTGAAGCGGCCGTAGCAGCCAATAAGCACATTTTTATGGAAAAACCGGTGGCCACAGACGCCACTGGCATCAGACGGGTTCTAGACGCTGCGGAATCAGCCAAGGCTAAAAACCTGAACGTGGTCGTTGGACTTCAGCGCCACTATCAGAGTCGCTATCTCGAATGGGTTGAGAGAATGCATCACGGCATGATCGGAGACATCACCACTGCACGTGTCTACTGGAACAGCGGGGGCGTCTGGGTGCGTGACCGTGCTGGCCTGGAAGAGAAGGCCGGTCGGAAACTGACAGAGATGGAGTATCAGATGAGAAACTGGTACTACTTCAACTGGCTCTGTGGCGATCACATTGTCGAACAACACATCCACAATCTGGATGTAGGCAACTGGGTCATGAATTCGGCACCCATCCGGGCTCAGGGCCAGGGTGGACGTCTTGTTCGCAAGGGAAAAGATCACGGAGAAATTTTCGATCATCATTATGTGGAGTATGAATACGAAAACGGTGCCCGCATGATCAGTCAGTGCCGGCACCAGCCAAATTGCCAGAATAAAGTGAGTGAAGCGTTTCACGGGACGAATGGCTCGGCGCCCTCTCCTGGAGTGCTGATTTCCTCCTCCGGCCATGATCTTTACCGTCACCAGGGAAAGGATGACGCGAATCCATACCAGGTGGAACACGACGAACTTTTTGCTGCGGTGGCTGCAGGCGAGTACAAGTATTCGGATGCGGAGAGGGGAGCACAGGCGACCATGACCGCGATCCTGGGACGAATGGCAACCTATTCGGGAAAAATGATCGAGTGGTCTGACGCGATCAATTCCGAAGTGGGCATCATGCCCGAGACGTTTGCCTGGGATGCCGATCCACCCGTCATGCCGAATGCAGAAGGCTACTATCCTATCCCGGTCCCCGGAGAAACAATCGTTCTTTAAGCCAGCGGAGTAACTAATGAAACGGCGCTCTTTTGTAAAATTATCGGCCGCTACGGCGGCCATGGCCGCCGTAGCGGCCCCCTCTTTGGCCAGTCCCTCCAGCACTACAAGGAAGGGTCAGCCTTTTCAAATGAAGTATGCGCCTCATCTGGGCATGTTCAAGAATCACGCTGGAGACGATCCGGTTGATCAGCTGAATTTCATGGCAGATGAGGGATTCACGGCATTTGAAGACAATAGCATGAAGTCCAGATCGATCGAAACCCAGGAGGCGATGGCGCGGACGATGGCGTCGCGGGGAATTGAGATGGGCGTCTTTGTGGCCGCCAAGATTTACTGGCAAGAGCCCAATCTGGCGTCGGCCAATAAAGAATTGCAGGACGAGTTCCTTCAAAACATTCGGGAATCGGTCGAAGTTGCCAAGCGAGTGAATGCAACCTGGATGACCGTCGTGCCAGGTCACCTGGACTTGCGCAGGGACATGGGATATCAGACGGTGAATGCCATCGACAATCTCAAGAGGGCTTGCGATATTCTCGAACCACATAACCTCGTGATGGTGCTCGAGCCGCTGAACCCAATGAATCATCCCGGTCTGTTTCTGACGAAAGTGTCTCAGGCGTTCGAGATATGCCGGGCAGTTGGCAGCCCAGCTTGCAAGATTCTTGATGACCTGTATCATCAGCAGATAACGGAAGGCAATCTGATTCCCAATATCGACGCAGCGTGGGACGAAATCGCCTACTTCCAGATTGGCGACAATCCTGGAAGAAATGAGCCTACAACGGGTGAGATCAACTACAAGAATGTGTTCAAGCACATCCAGTCGAAGGGATACGACGGCATCCTCGGCATGGAACATGGTAACGCGGCACCGGGAAAGGAAGGCGAGCGAGCCCTCATTGACGCCTACCGGTCGGTCGACTCCTTCTAAGTCCAGCCAGAAATCCTCGCATCAGGAATCCTTCTCGACCTCGAGATCCTGTCGAAGTGCGATTTCTGGAATGCGGTAGTTCACTCTCAGTGCCTGAAGGTGGGATAGATTGCCGAGGAGGCGCCGGTGAAAGCTGTCGATATTTCTGTTTTGCTTCTGTGACCACACAACCTCGGCCAGAGCGATGGCTCTTGGATAGGCCATGTACTCTGCATGTTCAGGAGTGCTGATGTACTCGGTCCAGACGTTACCCTGTGCTCCCAACACGTGCTCCGCTTCAGCCGGGCCGAGCTCCGTCGGCATCGGCTCGAATGCATATACCGAGTCGAGCGGTAACGTTCTACTCCTCGGACCTATAGCGAGTGGCTCGCTCTCGGAATCAGCCTGATAGTAATCGAAATAGGCGTGGCTGGTCGGTGTCATGATTACGTCGTGGCCCTGGCGTGCAGCTTCTATTCCACCGATCATTCCGCGCCATGACATGACGGTGGCATTTGGAGCGAGTCCTCCCTCGAGAATCTCATCCCAGCCAACCAGGCTTTTGCCATTGGCATTCAGGAACGATTCGATGCGCTTGACGAAGTAGCTTTGTAATTCATGCTCGTCCTTGAGCCCTTCGCGAGCGATGACCGCTTGAGCAAGGTCGCTCTCCTCCCACTGAATTTTACGGACTTCGTCGCCGCCAATGTGGACATACTCACTGGGGAAGAGGGCGATGACTTCGGCGAGCACATCGGTTAAAAAAGTGAATGTCGCTTCGGATGGACAATAGATATCGGTCTTGACTCCCCACGTTGTCGGCACCTCGAAGGGTTCACCGGTACAGCCCAACTCGGGATAGGTGGCTATGGCGGCCATCGAATGGCCGGGTAATTCTATTTCGGGGATAACAGTTACGAATCGCTCGGAAGCATAGACTACGATGTCCCTGACGTCATCTTGCGTATAAAATCCGCCGTGGGGGATACCATTGCCTATGTATGGGTCGAAATTTTTTTCCAGGATCGTTTCTGATCTCCAGGCTCCGACCGAGGTGAGCCTGGGATATTTCTTGATCTCGATTCGCCAGCCCTGATCCTGGGTCAGTCCCCAGTGAAAGTAGTTGAACTTGTATCTCGACATCGTATCGATGTAGCGCTTAATGAATGCCACATCGAAAAAATGACGGCCAACATCCAGGTGCATTCCTCTGTATGGAAATCGCGGGCTGTCGGAAATCAACACCGCTGGAACGCTCCACTCAATGTCATCAACCGGGAGGGAGTACTCTATCTGAGGGGGTAACATCTGTCTGAAAGATTGCATCGCGTAGAATGCACCCGCCGCATCACCTGCTCGAATGTTGACACCATTTTTATCAACCTCGAGCATGTACTCTTCGTGCGCCATGCCTGGTTCAATGCTCAGCCAAAGGTTTCCAGATCTATCAGAAACTGGAAGCTCGAAGCCTGTGGCCCCGCCGAGTTCAGCGGCAAAAAACTCGGCGACCGTATTCAGGGCCTCATCTTCAACTCGGAAGCCTGCCGAAGCCGTCAAGACAAAGTAATCGCCGGTTATCTCGATAGATGTTGGCATCGGAACGATGGGAATGTCCAATAATATTTCCGGAGCATCTTTGGGAGCACACCCCGTCAAAAAAGGGAGCACAATCAGAATGAGCACAGTAAAACGCATATCAGTGGTTCAGTTGATTAATCCAATCGTCAAGTTCATCAGGATGGACTCTTACAGAGACAATATACGGTTCCTCATTTTCCGCCCAGTGTCCGTAGGTGGTCGTTACGATGCTGCCATCTGGTAGAATCTCGACTCCGGGATAGGTCGAGTCCCACGCGTTTTTATTGTCCATGATCCGAATCCGGTATTGACCGGGCTCTGCTGCGCGAATGTTCTCATAGGTACCGATCCAGGCGACCCAGTCTCCAGAAGTTGGGCTTTCGGGAGCCATGTCCCGAAAAGCAATGAACAGTCTCCCATCCAAAAGGTAGCGAGCTGTGTGGCGATCTCCAGTGAGTTCCGGGGGTAAGATGGTC
>CALBJU010000185.1 GCA_937893205.1 uncultured Bacteroidota bacterium | reverse complement strand
GATGCTCGTGAGAGAGCCATTTTTCTCCTGGCTGAATCTCAAAATCAGAATCGAAACAGCGAACAGGCCATCGTCAACTATCGGCATTTTACCGAAGGAGATCCCGACAGACCCTACTACGAACGGGCTCTTTACGGACTTGCATGGAATTATCATTACGAAGGAGCCTACCAGTGGGCAGCCGATAATTTTCGCTCCGTCTGGGAGTCTGGCTACCGCGACCTTGCCGCCGAATCCATCTACTACGCTGGGGTGAATCTCAGATTAGCAGAAAACGCGAGGGCAGCCATTGACACCTTTCGTGACTTCGTTTCGCGATATCCGCGACACAGGCTCGCCGACCACGGCTGGTTTGAACTCGGAGTCGTCCTCTACGAGCAGAGACGTTGGACTGAAGCGCGTGATGCCTTCGATTCCCTGGTGAGAAACTTCGGTGACTCTGACGTGCTGGGCGATGCCCTCAAGCACTTGGGAAACACGAGCATCGCGCTGGGAGATTTTGATGGTGCGCACCGAGCATTTGACCGGGCTATTGCATTGAACGCTGTCTCTCCGGAGCTCATTGGCGAAATCGTATTTCAGAAAGCGTGGTTGAACTATCGGAACCGGAACTACGCGGAATCGGCCAACCAGTTCATGAGTCTGTTCTCGGCCAACTCATCGGCTGACAATGCGTCAGAAGCGCTTTTCTGGGCGGCTGAAAGCAATTTTCAACTCGCCCAATACGCGCAGGCCGAGCGCCTCTTCAACCGTTATCTGCGCGAGTACCCAGGGGCACGTCACGCTGAAGCGGCCCACTATGCACTCGGCTGGGCCTATTTCAAGCAAGGCGATTTTCGCAGTGCAATACCAGAATTCATCTCGTTCTTGAGCGCCTATCGAGACGATACTGGAACGGTGCCCTACCGCTCCGACGCGCTCCTTCGCCTCGCCGACAGTCATTTCGCACTGAAACAGTATCCCGATGCGGTCAGGAGCTACAGCCGCATGGCCGTGACGGGGGACGACTACGCTATCTACCAGATTGGGCAGGCATACTCAAATTCTGGAGATGCTTTCGAGGCTATCTCAACATTCAGACAGCTTATAGAGGATTATCCGTTCAGCGAGTGGCGAGAAGAGTCGCAATACTCCCTGGGGTACCTGTACTTCCTCAACCAGGAGTACGAGCAGGCTGTTCTGGAATATCAGAGCCTCATCGATAAATACCCGCTGGACCCACTTGCGGCAAAGGCACAGTACGGTATAGGCGACTCCTTTTTTAACGCCGGAAACATAGACCGGTCGGTAAAGGGATATGAGCAGGTCCTGATAAGTTATCCAGATAGCCCTTTTGTTGCTGATGCAGCGGCGGGAATCCAGTTTGCACTCATGGCTTCCGGCCAGGATGAGCGTGCTGACAGCATCGTGGACTCCCTGGTGGTCGCACTTGCCGGCACACCGGCCGCAGAGCAGCTGATTTTTAGGCAAGCTGAGGCAAGGTATCAGAGTGGACAGTCCGGGGAAGCGTACTCAAACTTTCTCACCTTCATCGAAAGCGCCTCCGATCGCGACTTACTTGCTGAAGCTCATTTTTATGCGGCTGATATTCTGAAGATTCAAGGAGATGAAGCCCCTGCAGCGAGTCACTACATGCTGATTGTCGATGACTATCCGGAAAGCTCGAGGGTGCTCGAGTCAGCTCGCATACTGGGGCATATTCAGCTCTCATTGGGCAACGCTCAGGATGCTGAAGGATTCTTTCGACTCATGGAAGACAACGCTGGTGATGATGTCCGGTACATCGCGCTGGCACGTTACGGTTTGAGCCTTGCGCTTCGGCAGCAAGACAGAATCGACGAAGCCGAGAGCCTCCTCCGGGAGGCGGTAGAGGATGCTCCGATTTCAGATGCCACCTTCCCTGCTTATCTGGGATTGGCTCGAATCGCGCTGGCACGTGGCGAAACCCTTGAGGCAGAGCGCCTCTTCGATCTGATCGCATCCCGTTCGAGAGATGAAACGGGAGCAGAGGCCGTCTATCTGCTCGGATCATATCAGATTGAAACGGGTCGCCTGAACGCTGGTATTGAAACGCTCGCGCGAATGCAGGCGCTATTTGCCGGGTATCCGGAGTGGTTGGCGCGCAGCTATCTGGTCCAGGGTCAGGCGTTTCAACTTCAGGGAAATATCGGACAGGCGATGCGGCTGTATGAGCTCATTACTTCTCTGTATCCAGAATCGTCCGTGCAAGAAGAAGCTTCCACTCGTCTCAATGAACTTCAGTAGATACATGAACAGATTTTGTCTCTCATTGCTGGTCTTGATGACGTT
>CALBJU010000184.1 GCA_937893205.1 uncultured Bacteroidota bacterium | reverse complement strand
ATTCCCCACTGAAGATCGGGTGAAAGACCTTGTCAATGTGGTCTTCGCAGGTGAATCCACGCTGTTTGAATCGGTCAGTGTTGTGCTAGCGGATCACAAAACGGTCCACGAATTGAACCGAAAGTGGCTGGATCACGACTCCAATACAGATGTAATTTCGTTCCTGCTGGAAGACGATCCGATTGAAGGAGAGGTCTATGTAGATGTCGAGACCGCGTCGGAACGCTTCAATGAATTCGGCTCAAACCTGACTGCTGAAATAGAGCGGTATATCGTGCATGGACTGCTCCACCTGTGTGGTCACGACGACGCCTCAGATCAAGAACGGGAGGCGATGCATGTGCTGGAGAACCGTTATCTGGACGCGGCCGGGTAAAGTCTGGCAGCTTCATCGGGCGAAACACCGAAATTATCAGGCCATTTTCCGGAGTGAACGAACGACTTGAGAGACGTGAGCGGGGGTCTGAATGATGTAGAAATGAAGGTTGGGGAATCCCGCATCCACAAGACCTTCGCACTGTTTCAGCGCCCAGGCTATGCCAATTTCTGCCACCTGCTCATCGGTGACAGATTCTATTTCAGTCGCCAGGGCCTCCGGTACGTGGACATTGAAACGGGCCGGAAGCGAGCGTAGCTGGCGCTTGGAAGTAAGGATTTTCAGACCAGGAATAATGGGCACCGTGATGCCCACCTCACGACAGCGCTCCACAAACGTGATGAAGGACTGGTTCTCGAAGAACATCTGACTCGTGACATATTCGGCTCCCGCATCCACCTTGCGTTTCAGATTGAGCACATCCCAAGTGATATTGGGGGCTTCAAAGTGTTTTTCAGGATAGCCTGCCACACCCACGCAAAAATCGGTGGGTGCCGCGTCAATCAACTCTTCGAGGAAATGTCCCTCGTTCATCGCGATAACCTGTTTTACCAGGTCGACCGCAAACTCGTTTGTGGTTCTATCTACAGAAACTGGTTTATTGAATCCGTTGTCGTCACCGCGCAGAGCCATCACATTCTGAATGCCGAGATAGTTCAGCTCAATTAACGCGTCTTCGCTCTCTTCTCGTGTGAATCCTTGACAGAGAAGATGGGGAACCGATTCCACTCCGAAGCGGCTCTTTATTGCCGCGCACAGGCCCAGGGTTCCTGGCCGTTTGCGTTTGACATGCCGCCGCCAGCTCCCGTCTGCCTGTTCCTCGTAGTAGATCTGAGCAGAATGGGAGGTTACATCCACCCATGGCGGGTCAAACTCCATAAGGCCGTCGATAATCTCAAGAATCTCCGATACGGACCCGCCACGCTTTGGCGGGACAATTTCGTAGGAAACCCGAGGAGACCCTTCGTTTGTTAGCAGGTCAATAACTTTCATAACGACGTTTGAATTCGTTTCTTAATCCTTCCTCAATCCGGGAGGCATACCATAAAGGTAATTCCCGGCTGGATTATCTGTTCGAAAATATCGAACGCTCTCCTACCACGACGCCCAGATACTGTTCAATGACAGGAATAGTTTTTTCTACTACCGAAGAAGCAGAGCCCTTCCTCGCCACCTACGAACGAGGGCGTTTTGACGGCCTTGGAGAAGGTGAGACCTACCACGATGACGATTTTTTAGTGTCCATTTTGGGCGTCGGAAAAATTAAGGCGACCCTTCGAACAGAACGTCTACTGGAGGCCTACAAGGTCGACACGCTCGTTCATGCTGGAACATGCACCGCACTCGGCGACGAGTTGGCGATAGGTGAAATCGTAGGTGTGGCACAGGTATTCGAGGGAGATCGCATCGAGTTATCTGCTCCCACGTATCCCCGAATGCCGGTCACCACTCAGTTCGAGTCATTGAAAAACGTTACGCTCGTGACGCAAGATCACACCGTCCAGGGTGCGACAGAACTGTCCTACTGGCAACGTATTGCAGACATCAGCGACATGAGCGGATACGCTGTTGCTTACGTCGGCGCAACCCACGGTATTTCGTGCCAGATTCTCAAGGTTGTAACCGGTCACATGGGAGTAGAGGACAAAAATCTTCGAAAGACCCTGGACAGTGGCTATACCACACTCGGAGATTTCCTCAACGCTCAGATCAACACGTTTCGGGGAGAGTAGGGCTCGGACCTCAGACTGATCGCAGAGTCAGTTGCGCCTGAGATACAAATCGTCGGTCCATCCATCAGGCCACCCTGCTGAATAACCTTCTTCGTAGATGTA
>CALBJU010000183.1 GCA_937893205.1 uncultured Bacteroidota bacterium | reverse complement strand
CGCTCGCGAACGGTCTCAATATCCGGAAGATCGTCTGAGGTGGGGTCGATATCCTGCTTGTTGCTTATCACGCAATTCTCGATGCACTGTAGCGGGGTTGAGTCACAACATAAGATGTAGGGATGACATGCACCTTGCGGGGAGAATGCTTCCCGGGTCAGCGCTTTCGGTACTTTGAAGGTAGTCTCGATCGTCACTTTTCACGGCAGATCCTCAAACGGATATCGCACTTATCCTTATTTAGACTAATTCTAAATAAGGATACACAATATGCGTAAAATACTATTTCTGACCGTATTTGGGCTTCTTGTCACACTTTCCTTATCGGCGAAGCAGGTGGAGAAAGCCGGACTGTTGGTCATGGCTCATGGCGGCTCACCCGAGTGGAATAGAGCCGTTCTGGATGCTGTCATGCCGTTGGAAAAAACGTATTCGACGGCAGTCGCGTTCGGGATGGCTAATCCCAAAACACTTCAGGATGCAGTATTCGAGCTCGAACATGAGGGGGTAACCCGCATCGCTGTCGTCCGCTTGTTCATGTCGGCCGAATCATTTCTCCTGCGAACCCTCTATTCACTGCGACTCAGCAATGACGAGTCCGTTTTCTCTGAATACTCAGGCCCGCCCCGACAGCTAGATATAGCTGTACCCGTGAGCATCAATAAAGAGGGTCTGCTGGATGCATCTTTTGTTGGTCAGGTACTCACGAAGCGAGCGAGTGGTCTCAGTACTGAACCTGAAAAGGAAACGGTCCTCATCATCGGCCACGGCCCCGAAAATGACGAGGAAAACCAAAGGTGGCTGGAGCGCATGAATCTTCTGGCCGAGTCTGTTCGAGAGTCAGCCCTGTTTCATACCGTCCGCGTGTTCACCCTCCGCGAAGATTGGACTGGAAAAAGGAAGCCCATCGAACTGGAACTCCAGACACTTTTGAGATCAGAAGCTGAGGCCGGAAGAGAAGTGCTGGTGATTCCGTTCCGATTGTTCGGATTTGGTCCGTACGCAGAAGTATTGGATGGCCTCTCCTACCGTGCAGATAGCCTGGGACTGCTCCCAGATACTCGCGTGTCTGATTGGATCAGAGAACAGCTGGAGGCCCAATTTTAGCAACCACGGGTGCTCTGACCATCCTACTCGGCTTCCGCTGGTCACTAGTTGCGGGCCGGAACCCATCTTGGATTTGAATCTGACGTCTCGTGGTTGGACAGATTGGTTTCAC
>CALBJU010000182.1 GCA_937893205.1 uncultured Bacteroidota bacterium | reverse complement strand
CCCATCTGTCGGATATATGGGTCGTACCCAGGCAACTGACGGCCTTCACGGGTGCGATGACATTATCCAGCACGTAGCGCCAGTGGCATAGCATATCCGTAATGATGCCGCCGCCGTCCTTTTTCCGGTAATTCCAGCTTGGACGCTGTGCCTTCTGTTCATCACCCTCGAAGACCCAGTACCCAAAATCCCCGCGCACGGAAAGGATTCTTCCAAAAAAACCGCTGTCCCGGAGTGCGCGAAGTTTGATCAGTCCGGGCAAAAACAGTTTGTCATGAACGATGCCGTCCTTGATGCCTTTTTCGTGGGCATAATTGACGAGGTCAAGAGCTTCTTCAAGGGTTTCAGAGACGGGTTTTTCGCAATAAACGTCTTTCCCAGCATCCATGGCCCTTTTCAGCAGTTCAGGGCGCATTTGCGTAGTCGCAGCATCGAAGAAGAGCGTGTCGTCCTCGTTTTGCAGCGCACTGGCCAGGTCTGTCGTCCAGCGTTCCACATTGCAAGATTTCGCAAGCTGTTCGACCTTTTCGGCGTTACGGCCGACCAGAATCGGATCTGGAACCACGCGATCTCCATTTGAGAGCACGACACCACCCTGCTCGCGAATGGCCAGAATGGATCGCTTGAGATGCTGATTCATCCCCATGCGCCCAGTGACGCCGTGCATGATTATGCCCAGTCTGTGTTCAGCCATATGTGTTCAGTTTCCCCAACGTGCAAACTGATAATAGCCACCATTGGCCATTCGTTTTATCAGTAAGGCCAATTCCATCGCGTGGTAATCCCCCCACATGCTGGATTCACCGCAGGGAATGGATTGGCCGTCGGGAATGTGATCCCAGCCGCCGGGGCGGTGATAGACGGAGTGCAGCAGCAAGCCGTGATGGTTGGGATCGGTGGACAGATAGGGCTCCTCGAAGAGCCGCGATGCCACCGTTAGCCCGGCTTTCAGGTAACGATCCGCATCAGGTTCGTTCATCGCCTTCAGGACCACTCCCAGACGGATCAAGCCCTGCGCCGAAATCGCCGCAGCGGAGCTGTCGACCGGCTCGTGGGCGTTGTGCGGCTCGGCCGGACGATCCCGGTAGTCGCCAAGCCCTGCCAGACCCGGGGCTCCGGTGTCCCAGTACGGAATGCCATCGACAGGGGTCTCGCGGATGTAATGTTCGGCGGTCGCAGTCGCGACCTCCTTCAGACGATTAAGCACTGCCGCCTTGTCGTGGAACAAAGGATTCTTCAGCCCCTCGAACTCTGAAGCCGGAACAGCTCCCAGAAACTCCAACTGCTCAGAATAGCCGCACAGAATCCAGGCCTGGCCGCGGGTCCAGGTAGTGAAGGCAGAGTATCCCTGCTGGGAACTGGGGCAGCGGTACGAGCCGTCGTTCAGGTTGAAAATCGATTCGTGAGCCACCCGCCCGTACTCGTCATACGAATCCCGACCGTTCCCGAAATAGACGTTGAATCGGGAGGTGGTTTCTGCATGCTCAAGGGCGCGTCCGAGAAGATTGTTTACGGCATCGTGTTCACCCTTCAAAACGTGGCCCAGGGCATGACTCCACACGAGCGATCGCATGCTGCGGATGGTATCGGAGAACAGAGAGTGAGGCCCGTTAAAGGAATAGACGAAGCCGAGGTCATCGGGGAGGCCTGTCCAGCGCGACGCCTGCACGGCGCCGGATACTTTGATCGCCAGCTCGAGGTATCGTTTCTCCCATTCCTGGGCATCAATGCGGCCTTCGTTGATCAGTCGGAGGAGATTGCCAAAGGTGCTGACGGTATTGAAACCGTGGTCGTGCACGCCCATGTGGGTCAGATGCGGAGGCATCAAATCGAGAGTGCGCTGTCGCCCAAGATCCAGAAATTCTTCGTCGCCCGTTGCGTCGAACTGCAGCAGAGCGCAGCCAAACTGAAAACCCTGGGTCCACTCGGTCCATCCGCGTGTGGCGTATTTACCGTTGATGGTGACCACGGGGCTGCCCTGAGCCGAATTCCACTCTCCGTCCAGCAGGCGAATCTTGTCGCCGGCCATGGAGAAGAACTGATCGAGCTTGGGAAGCAGCGCTCCCGGGCTCAGGTCTGTATTGACATTGATCATGTCTATTTCTTGGAGTCTGCCAAATGTCTGCCTAAAGTCGCCGAATGTGTAAGCCGCCGTCCACGTCGATGATGGAGCCGGTTGAAAACGAAAAATCGCCGCCCACAAGCGATGCAACAGCGCGGCCGAGGTCTTCACCGGTGCCCCAACGACGCTGAGGTACGAGCCCATCTTCCTCGATCAGCTTCTGATATTGGTCCCGCACGCCTGCCGTCATGTCCGACTCCATTATTCCTGGGCGCAGCTCATATACCGGGATGCCGTCGCCCGCAAGACGCGCCGACCATAACTGCGCGGCCATGGAGAGACCGGCTTTGGAGATACAGTACTCGCCGCGGGAAGTACTGGCGGTGTGAGCTGAAATACTGGTGACAAAAATGACGCAGAAGCCGCCCGAAAGCATTGGCTCCGGTTTGTCGCCGAGCCAATACCTGGCAACCGATTGGGTCAGGAAGTAAGGCCCCTTGAGATTGGTCTCCATCACTTTGTCGTACGACTCTTCGCTCGCCTCTACGATATCCGTGCGCGAGTCTGGCGCTATGCCGGCATTGTTGACCAGGCAATCGAGGCGGCCGAAATCTTCGAGAACTTCGCCCAGCATGCGGCTACGATCGGCGGCGAGGGAAATGTCCGCCTGAACCTTCAGAAATCGCTGGCCGTCGTTCAGGCGCTTCGCTTCGCAGAGCGCCACAGTTTCGTCTGCTGCCGAAGCGTTTCGGGCGAAGTTGATGGCGATGGAATAACCCTGACCGGCGAGGTGCTCCGCTATGCCTCGGCCCAGTCCGCGGCTCGCACCGGTCACTAAAATTACTGCTGATTTCGACATAGTTCTGATTACTCCAGCGGCCGGGATCTACTTTTTGGGCTGAAATGGCCCGTTTTAGCGAATCCAACGAACGCGTCCGACGAATCTACTTCAAAATACTATCTAGTTCGTACTCAGCGCTCAACCCGCCCGGAGCCGGAACCTCTCACAAGGCGATCGACCTCCTGCTCCGACACCAGGTTGAAATCGCCAGGAATCGTCTGCTTGAGACACGAGGCCGCGACGGCGAACTCCAGCGCATCCCTCGTACTGTCCTTTTTCAAGAGTCCGGCGATGAGGCCGCCAGCAAACGCATCTCCTCCTCCAATGCGGTCTACCAACTGGATGTCGTACCTGGTGGAACGAAACGGTTCAGAGCAATCCTTGTCGTCGAGCATGATGGCGCTCCATCCGTTACGAGATGCAGAGTGACTTTCACGAAGGGTTACGGCAACCGCAGAGAAATCGTACTCACTTTTGAGACTCCTCAGCAGATTCGCATACGCTGCCTCATCGAGTGACCCAGCCTCGACATCGGATTCTTCCACGTCCAGACCGAGGCTCTTGGAGGCGTCTTCTTCGTTT
>CALBJU010000181.1 GCA_937893205.1 uncultured Bacteroidota bacterium | reverse complement strand
CGTTTCCGATATTCCTCGATGACGCGATTCCGTTCCTCTTCAGGATTACTCGCCGAGGCAATCTTCCTCTTGTGGATGATTTCTACAGCGCCCTTGGGACCCATCACTGCTATTTCGGCCGAAGGCCAAGCGTAATTGAGGTCTCCCCGGATGTGCTTGCTGTTCATCACATCATAGGCACCCCCGTATGCTTTTCGGGTGATGATGGTGATTTTGGGCACGGTGGCTTCGCAAAACGCATACAGGAGTTTGGCTCCGTTCCGAATGATACCGCGCCACTCTTGATCTGTACCGGGCATGAATCCCGGAACGTCCTCAAATACCACGAGCGGAATATTAAACGCATCGCAAAACCTGACAAACCGAGCTGCCTTGATCGATGAATCGATGTCAAGGACTCCAGCCAGGACAGAGGGATTGTTAGCGACTATTCCGATGGGCGAGCCGTTCATCCGGGCAAAACCCACGAGAATGTTCGGGGCGAAATCAGCGTGTATTTCGAAGAAGCGGCCATCGTCCACGATCATGGAGATCACAGACTGCATTTCGTACGGCTTGTTGGGATTCTCGGGTACAATTGTGTCGAGTTCTGCATCGGCCCTGTCAATCGGATCTGAGGTCGGCAGGTGGGGAGCCGGCTCTTCGCAATTCGATGGCAGATAGGAATACAATTCGCGAATGGCCATCAGGCATTCGGCTTCGCTGTCGCAGGCCATATGGGCCACACCGCTTTTCGTCGCGTGAGTATCCGCGCCACCCAGGTCTTCAAAGGAAACCTCTTCATGAGTGACTGTCTTCACCACATTTGGTCCGGTGACGAACATATAGCTCGTGGACCGCACCATGAACACGAAGTCTGTAATGGCCGGCGAATACACGGCCCCGCCGGCGCAGGGTCCGAGGACCCCTGAGATCTGAGGTATGACCCCTGATGCGAGCGTATTTAGAAGAAAAATGTCCGCATATCCTCCTAACGACACCACACCTTCCTGAATGCGAGCACCGCCTGAATCGTTCAGACCGATGACCGGCGCCCCATTCTCGAGCGCCAGGTTCATGATTTTGACTATTTTTCCTGCGTGCGCCTGTCCGAGTGATCCACCAAACACCGTGAAGTCCTGACTGTAAACATAGACGAGGCGGCCATCAATGGTGCCAAATCCGGTCACGACTCCATCTCCATATGGACGATTCTTTTCGAGACCGAACTCGTGAATCTGATGCCGCACGAACATGCCGAGCTCTTCAAAAGAGCCCTCGTCAAGCAAGATTTCTATGCGTTCTCGAGCGGTGAGTTTTCCGCGCGCGTGCTGCTTCTCAATCCGTTCCTCTCCACCTCCGAGTCTTGCTTCTTCTCGCCTTGAATGGAGATCTTGAAAAAGTTCTTTTTTGGAACTCATAAGTTGATTGCTGGGTGGAGCGGGGTCAGGTAACCGTTCCCGAATATCGAGATTCTACTGCGTTGGTAAAATCTACAGCAATAGAGGAGTAAATATCGACCTGATACGGTCGAAAAACGTGCTCAGCAATGACGCTGGAAGCGCTCGTCCAGTCGGCTGCGTGAGCCAGGTGTGTCATCACCGCAAGAAAGGCCTCTTCATTACCCCCAAAGAGTTCTTGAACATATCTTTCCCGCCGCGTGACCGCGGATCCCAACACGATTCGGTCGTTATCAAGGTCGCCGGCGTTGACTACGGGAGCTGGTTCTTTATGCTTTTGAGACGGCCGTTCTTCATCGGTCTTAAATGTTTTCCAGAGCGGTTGCGTCTTCGTATTCGAAGGCTCTGCGGGCTGGTTCTCGGTTGCTTTCTTCTGGAATTTCTTCCAAAGGGGTATTTCGGCGGTCGAATTTTCCGATTCGGCCTCATCGGGATTCTTGGATTCGCCGGAAGGAATAGAATTCGCTATGTCAGATAACGATGGTGATGAAGCGGGCTCAGATGCCGTCTGGTCCAGAGATGTCTTGATGATCGATTCAAGTGACTCGACCGTGATCATATCCGCACCGCGCTCAGTGGCAGCTGCCGTGATAGAGGCTGCGATCTTGGGCCGCATTTTGCCTTCGAAAAATTCAGTCGCGAAGGAAACAGGTAGTCCTGACTCTCCAAGATCCAGGCTGGACATCAGTCCGATAAGCGGTCTGAGCAGGCCAATCCACGCGCTCGCATCGTGCGCGAGCGTCATTTTCACATCCAGGTGAGAGAGAGCATTCTCGAATTCGGTGCGAGATATTTTTTGATCGTCTTTCAGGGAGATGAAGGCATCGACCGCGCGAGTTACGTACGGGTAGTCCGAAAAACACTTGGATTTTCGCTGCAGATCTATCGTTGGAATCCAATCCTGATGCTCCGAAAAGGCAAACTCACACAGGGTCGGGACCGGCGTGATGAGATAGTTCAAAACATTTTCCACAGCCTGTCGCACCGCACGGTGCCATTCTGATGAAGGGAAATGAGCAGTTTTTCGTAATGCCAGGACGGCCTGATGCAGAACGGATTGGAACTCATCGTTCCGGTAATCAAACCACTCTGACTCGCTTGCCAACAGGCTGGATGCTTCCATCTCTGCTCGGCGCTCAAGCGCACTCATGAGGAAATGCCGCACACCTTCTGGCATCGAACTGGACGTGAGGGCCTCTACTGAATACGAAGCCCCTTCTGGATGAGACGCCAGAATGGATCGTTCCACCTCTTTGATGACCTGATTCCGCATAGATAAGTCTTCGGGTAAGCTGCTTCTTTTACGCGATGTTCTGGTGCAGGTTTAACCAGATCGGCCGCCTGTAATGTGCAGAAAACATGAATGTGATTGAGCGTGGGAATGGATTCCCTGGCCCAGGCGTCTACGGCCCACAGGCCGAAATAGTTCGTGTGAACACATTCTGGCCCTCGTTCTTAAGGTATTTTTAGCAGGGTCGATAACTCTTTCGAGCTAAAAACTGATTCATCCAGGATTTGTCTCAAGGCGGTTTGTCCTCGGGAAGAGCC
>CALBJU010000180.1 GCA_937893205.1 uncultured Bacteroidota bacterium | reverse complement strand
CTTTTCTGAAACAAAAAGGGGACGATACTAGATTAAGGGCGGGCGTTTACCCTTCCCGCGGTGTATAACGTCTGCTTTTGGTGCCTTTTGGGCTCGAAAAGTAGTTTATTGGCGCGAATCCAACCTCGCGCGTGAAATGTTCTTTACAAATATGGGGATGACACGGCTTCGACGGGTGGATTGAAAAGCAGGTCGCGTGTCGAGCTTTCTGGTATGCTCGTAAATCTCGCCAGAAAACGACAAATGCAAATGATTACGCATTCGCGATGGCCGCTTAAGTCGTATACGATTTAGGCCTTGCTATCTGTCCTCCAGCCTGCCTGTCTATCGGCGGCTGATAGGGCATCAACTTTGATAGAATAGGGGACGCCATGCCGGCTGAATAAGCGTCACCAAAACTCAATCAGCCTTTACGCACTTCTGGCCTTTGACGACCGGCCTCGGTAGTGCGCGAGAATGAGTAGGTCGACTACACACGTAGACGCCTGACTGGGCAACCATTCGGACCCGGGTTCGACTCCCGGCATCTCCACCATTTAAGTCCCTGGCTCTATGTTCGCCATAGAGTCAGGGTATTTTTTTGTGCTGGCCATCCACATCAGGCTGAACGCAGCCACTACATCGGAGGGTCGTTCTCAAGCTCGTAAATGGTGTTCTGCACCACCCCGTCAAACGCCGTTCCGTCCCCGTCCTCAAGCGAATACTTGATCTCCATAATCCACGTGGGTTCGATATCGGACAGCTGAATCAGAACGGTTTTACCGTCATCGGACAGAGTCACTTGATCGATGGCTAGCTCCCGGGTATTGTATCGGTCAGAGCCATAATTCCGGGTTCTTTTGAGAGCCCAGGTCGTGATGGTGTATCGGCCTGGATCTTCGGCGACAGCTTCATCCAGTCGCGACGAAAACGTGAGCTCAATTCCGGAGCTCAATGCCTTCAGCTCGATTGGAAGATGTAGGTCATTGCCGGTGTATCGAACCCGGTAGAGGCCACCCACCTGGATGACCTGATTGGTGGCCCACGCGGACATGCCCAGTACGTAGAGCTGACCGTCATCGGGATTCATTCGGGCTCGAATGATGCCGGTTGGAAAGTCTGGAACCGGCAGTTCAACGATGCCGCCTTGCTTGGTATCTTCCATGAACTGCGGCAGAACGACGAAAATCTTGCCATAGCCATAGGACAGGCTCAGCAGGTGCCCATTCAGCGGTCCCCACTTGTCGCTCTCAGCCCAGACCAATTCCGCTGGGGAGCGATCATATTTTTGATCAATCCACAGGAGTGGCTGAACCATAGCTTCGTCGGAAGAATCGGCCGGCGCACCGTAGCCGTACATGTTTCCGTAAAAATCGCCTTCTTCCACCCAGTTGACCCGGTTCATCGGATTCCAGTGCCCTTCCTGGTCGGTGACGATGAAGGAGCCATCCGGGTTTACCGCAACTCCGTTGGCTGCTCGAAATCCTGTTGCAATTATTTTCGATGAGCTTCCATCCGGGCTCACTTTTATCAATGTGCCGTGATGCGGGACGAGCGGAGTGCGTGCATGGCGGGCGCTTTTGGCGTAATAAAAATTCCCATCTGGATCGGTCTGCAGCCCCATCGCGAACTCATGGAAGTGCTCGGTCACCTGATGGTCGCTGTTGAAGCTCTCGTAAAAATCCGTTTCACCGTCGCCATTCAGATCGCGGAGAATCACAATCTGATCCCGGCACCCCACGTAGATGTTGCCCTCGTGATATTTAATTCCCAGGGGCTGAAATAGTCCGGTGGCGATCCGCTGCCAGCTCATCGTTCCTTTGCGCCCCGTGATCCCCTTTACTTTCCATACCTCTCCATCAATGGTGCTCACAACCGCCTGATCTCCTCCCTCGAGGAAATCGATACCGGTTGGACGCATCCGACTTTTCCAGGGATTGTCCATCGGGAGACTCAGCACATCGACCGCGTAGGCGCCGTCGGCATTGCCCTCGAGGATGGGTGTCGTGAGAATTTCAGGATAGTGCGTAGGTCCGCCGCGGGTATACTGGTAGAGGTCGGCTGGTGGATCGCCCCCGGCCGCTTTCAGCTCCAGATCCACATTTTCGCTCGCCGACATCCACAATTTTGCCCGCACGGAGGTATTGGCCGGGACGGTCAGGACGTTGAAGCCATTCTCTATAACCAGCCGCACATCCGTTCCGACCAGGTGGACAGCCACGCCCATTGGAGCAATTCGCATCTTCAACGCGGTAGAAGAGGCCGTAATATTCAGCGATCTGCTGATGACCGCAGCGGGAGCCTCGCTTTCCAGATCATACGTTTCCAGGACCTCGGCATCAGCTACGGTATACTTCAGCACCACCCGATCGCCGTGATAGTACAGCCCTTTGTAATGCGCCCACGCTTTGGGCAATGGCCCGAATGGACGGCCATCCACTGCTACAAAGCGAGGATCCTCAAAATCACCAGTCTCAGGATTGGCCCATCCTGGGGTAATGGGGTTTTCAAACTCAATGCTTCCAACCGTGCGGGGGAAGATGTTGTGGCGGTCATTGAGCAAAATATCCTGATAATCGATAAACCCCTCGCCGGTCCAAAAACCCGTGAAACGCAGAAGGTCGTGGTCAAACAGAACGAACGCGTTTCCTGCAGCGACACCGCCCTCGCCCTCATTCAATCGGATGGCGATGCCCTTGTAGGCAAAGTTAACGTCTCGAAAATCCTCATTGGGCAGGGGAGCCCCTCCTCCTGAGATACCTCTTGGCGGGTCGTCTGAGTTTGCCAGCTCGTACGTCCGGATCAGGAAATCGCCATAATCCATCTCCGCCCATGGCCGGTATGGCTGGGGATCCGGGCCGAGCGTATCGCCCCCGGGAAGGCTGCCGAGCCAGTCGTCCGTGATCTCGAAATACTGATCGGGGTTGTGCTCTCTGATGAACTCCTCCCGGATGAAGTGGAGGACATCGTACTTCTCCCGGGGCGACAGTCGGACCTGGGGCGGCATAAGCCCGAAGCCACGGGTCAGCGTTTGGTATTGGGCGAAGGGATCGGAACCGTTCTTGAATGCTTCCTCCCAGAATTTCCTGGACGTGGGTATGGACCCTGGGTGCCCGACATCTCCATGACACGCATAGCAGGTCGTTCGGTAGGTCACCATCCCTTTGTTATAGGACCCCCGGCTCGAATCCGCTATTAACCCGGCGTGGTCCAGTCGGAGCTCGTAATCAGCAAGGTCGGACTCCGCCAGGATGAAAGAAGCAGGTGGCGCAGTCGGAGCCTGGCAGGCAGATAGCGTCATGATGGCCATGCAGACCAGCGTGAAGGATGCTTTTTTCATGCGTCAAGAAAGGGCTTTAGTTCAGGGACGGGAAGCGTTGTCTCGCCTCCAAGGGCCATCGGTACAGAATGTAGACAGTGACGGTCCCCGATAAAAGGACGGTTGTGGCCATATCCGTCGTCATGAGCCAACGATTTTATAGCATGTTTGCCAACTACTGCAGGATATACGAGGAGGATTCGTGTGCTCACTAGAAGCTGTGCCTTTCAGATAGAAATCGGTGGCGTGAAGAAATTGAGGGCAAAAAACGGTATTCTTTAGCGCTTCCGGTAGCTATTTGACGTTCGCAACGCGAAAATAGCAGGAGATCGCACCCACCTGGCCCTGACTACACATGCCCGTTTCCAGTCAAAACTCTCAACTGATTTATGATGCGCTCAAGAGCGCAGGAGTGCGATTGGTGTCGGCGTTGCCCGAAACATGGCTCGTACATCTCGTTGGTCTGGCGGATGATGACCCGGAAATGATTCTTGTCCGTCTCGCAAAGGAGGAGGAAGGGATCGGGATCTCTGCAGGCGCTCATCTTGCTGGCGTGAGTTCGGCGATGTTGATGCAAAATCACGGTTTTCTTGCGAGTGTAAACAGCATTGTTTCTCTGGCGCAGCTCTACCGAATACCCCTTTTGATGCTCATAAGTTTTCGAGGTGAGTTTGGTGAAACGGATCCCTGGCAGACCGAGGGCGGTGGCGTCACCATTCCCGTGCTCGATGCGCTCGGAATTCCTTGGAAAAGACTGGATTCGCCTTCGGTGGTCAAAAAATCCATCCAGGACGCCATGACACTTTCCTCCGCGAATTTGAGGCCGGTAGCGCTGCTTTTGTGCCGCGATCTGATGTGGGAGGACGCCAATTAGCGAGTCATGAAGCGAATTGATGCCATACAGGCCATATACCCTGCGATAGCTGACCACGTCGTAGTGACGATTATGGGTGCCACGGCCGCTGAACTCTTTGCGTGCGGCCACCGCCCAAATTTCTTCTACCTCGAACACGCTATGGGCCTGGCCTCCTCGATGGGGCTCGGTATTGCTCTGGCGCGGCCCGACCTGAAAGTGATTGTGCTCGACGGTGATGGATCTGTGTTGATGAATTTAGGTGGACTCAGTACCATGGCCCGATCCGGGCCTCCAAACCTGGTCCAAATCGTTTTTGACAACGAAGTCCTGCTCTCGGTTGGCGTCAGTTTTACCACCGCAACAGCAGACGTAGCCAATATTGAAGGAATCGCACGCGAGTCGGGTGTGCCCCGAACTGCAACATGCAAGAGGGTCGAAGAATTGCGTGAGTGCGTTGATATGGCCCTCGCATCCAATGAGCTCACAACCATCGTAGCCAAAGTGGAGCCAGTTGGGCCGAAGAGTTTTTTCATCGATCCCCATATGCTGGAAAACAGATTCGAATTCGAACGCGCATTACGCCGGATGGGCGATTCAAAACCTATTGGAGATGTAAATGAGTAGCCTACTAGCACAACTTGTCTCTGCGCTTAACGATGGCTCGCTCAAGATCGTCGACCTCTCGCAGCCACTCGGACCCGACACACCGGTGATCAGTCTGCCTCCCCCGTTTGCCAACTCACCGGGAGTAACGATCGAAACTATTTCCCGATTTGATGATGGCGGCCCAGCTTGGTACTGGAACGTGCTCTCGTTTGGCGAACATACTGGAACACATTTTGACGCTCCTGGACACTGGATCTCCGGTCGTGACCTTCCCGACAACAAATGCGACTCCATTCCACCGGGACGTTTTGTCGGCCCGGCGTGCGTAATCGATGTATCGGTGGAGGTCGGCGAGGATCCAGACTTTCTTCTGACTCCAGCGGGGATTGAAGAATGGGAGTCGAAATTCGGACGCATTCCTGCAGGCGCCTGGGTCCTTCTGAGAACCGATTGGAGTCATCGCACTGGCAACGACGAGTTTCTGAACGTGGAGGACGACGGTCCCCACAGTCCAGGGTTCAGCCCGGAGGCCAGCCGTTTACTTGCCCACGACCGAGACGTGACCGGTGTAGGCGTCGAAACGGTCGGCACCGATGCAGGACAGGCGGGTGGATTTGACCCTCCGTTCTCGAATCATAACATCATGCACGGAGCCGGCAAACTGGGACTCGCGAGCTTGTGCAATCTCGATCAGCTGCCGCCTGTGGGTGCCGTGGTATTCGCCGCACCCCTGAAAATCGTGGATGGGAGCGGAAGCCCCCTCCGGGTTCTCGCTATCGTCGAGGAGTAATCTCTGCCCCACTACTGGGTCGGTTGGTTTTGTCGGGATATTGTATTGATCTCCCATGGAGAATCGGGCATGGATCGAACTCGAGGCTTCTCCGTTGCAGATCGCGCGTCATTCCTGTAAACAATCCAATCCCCGATGCACGCCATACTTCTGGCTACTACCCTTCTTTTTCAACAGGCCCCTCCCAATAGCGGGACCTCCAATCAAATCGATGTAGTTATCCCTCGAATCGAGGCGGTGGCCGAAATAGATGGAGCGCTGACAGACGCGGTGTGGTCCCAGGCCGCTCGTCTGACTGATTTTTCGCAGTATCAGCCTGTAGATGGTCGTCCCGCGTCGGATCCAACCGAGGTCCTGGTCTGGTACTCTGCGGAAGCCATTTATTTCGGAGTTCGGGCGACAGAATTACATGGCGATGTGGTCAGAGCGACGCAGGCCAATCGCGATAATATTGCCAGCGAGGACCAGATTCAGATCCTTCTCGACACGAACAACGATAACCAGATTGGATATCTGTTTGGCGTCAATCCGCTGGGAGTTCAGGCGGATGGTACACGCGCTGATGCGTTTGGTGGAGGTGCCGGCGGCAGATCCGCGACGGGTGGCGGCTCGAACACTATCAATTTTCTGGACGGAAACGTCGACCTGAATCCGGACTACACGTTCGAATCCGCTGGTCGTCTGACGCCGACCGGGTACGAGGTGGAAGTGCGGATACCCTTCAAGAGCCTGCGTTATCAAGACGCAACCGTTCAGGACTGGGGACTTCACGTCCTGCGGAAAGTGCAGCATTCCGGATTTCAGGATTCCTGGGCACCCACCATTCGAGCGAGGTCAAGTTTTCTGGCTCAGTCGGGAAAACTGATAGGACTGCATGACATGCAAAGGGGACTGGTTCTCGATCTAACTCCCACGGTGACGAGTTCACTGAATGGATCTGAGGCTGACAATGGTGACTGGGAATACGGCAATGACACCCAGTTCGGAGCCGACGTCAAATGGGGTATCCGACAGAATCTGACCCTGAATGGCACGATCAACCCTGATTTTTCGCAGGTGGAAGCCGATGTGGGGCAGGTAGTGCTGAATGAACGCTTCGCCCTCTTTTTTCCAGAAAAACGACCGTTTTTTCTCGAAGGGCTCGAGCTGTTTGACACTCCTGGCCAGATGATCTACACCCGAAGAATCGTGGCGCCGGTGGTCGGGGCAAAGCTCGCCGGAAAGTTCGGAAAGCTGAATGTCGCGACTATCCTGGCGGCCGAGGACGAGAAGTATTCTGAATCGGGGACCGATACCCCGTTCTTTGCGGTAACCCGACTGCGAAGGGATCTGAGCGGAAACAACACGCTCGGCGGCGTTGTGACGCTGCGCGAGGAGGGAGCGGATTTTTCACGGCTCGTCGGTCTGGATACGCGCATCTATCATCATGACATGTACTACATAGAGGCCCAGGCCGTCCAGTCCTGGTCAGAGACGGGCGGAGATGCAGTATCGGGTTCGTTTTCAAGTCTTACCTGGGATAGGACGGGCCGTAGCTGGGGATTCAACATGGGGATCAATGCCATTGCACCAGATTTCGAGGCAGCCGCAGGATTCGTTAACCGAACCCGAATAATCAATCTGCATTCGTTCAATCGGATTTCATTTTACGGTGAAGAAGGTGCACTGGTTGAGACCTGGGGCGGATTTGGCGGCGTCACTCGAATATGGGATTATGACGACACCTCACGCGGTCCCATTGAAGGGGGAGAGAGTTGGTTTCCGTCGGCTACTTTGAGGGGTGGATGGCGCCTGAATGGAACCATTACACGCAATTTCTTTTCGTACGAAGCCGACAACTATGCTGGCTACACGGTTACCGGCGGCATCGTACCCGAAGGCCAGATCCCGCTTCAATTTCCGAAGAAGGAATCCAATCAGTTCAGAGGTTCTATTGGATTTACGACACCCACGTATCAGATTTTCACGCTTTCCGTTTCCGCCTCTCGAGGACAGACACCACTGTTCGCTGAAGCGTCAGAGGGCAGAAGCAGAGGATATAATCTCGTACTGGATGCTCGGCCAACCTCCTCGATCAGAGCGTCATTTCAGATGGCGCACTTTACGCTGGAGCGGAGGCTCGATGATTCGCAGTTTTCCAAGGAAATCATTCCCCGTCTGAAACTGGAGTACCAGCTTAACTCGGATATTTTCTTTCGAGTGATCGGGCAGTACGCTGCGCGCGAGCAGTCAGCACTGAGAGATAGGAACGGCAGTCTGATAAGAATCGACGGAGAACTGACTGAAGATTCCCAGAGCAACGAACTCAGAATGGATTGGCTTTTCAGCTACCGGCCGAACCCCGGAACGCTCTTTTACCTCGGATACGGATCTACACTCGACGATGTTGGGCAGAAGCGGTTCAAGGATTTACGCAGAAACGCAGACGGATTCTTCCTGAAGGTGAGTTACCTGTTTCACGTCTGACCAAAAAAAGGGGCGCGCGGCATTCGCCGCGCGCCCATCCGACATTAAGAATCGTAGTTCCTACTCGTCCCGAAGCGTGTCTGATGGATTCATGTGCGCTGCTTTGATTGAATGGACACTGACGGTGGCGACCTGATGAGTGAGATCTCGGTAGATGCGCTGAACTGGTCTGGATTTATTCCCTGGCACGATGGAGTGCTAGGGTTCAGATCACGTCCGAGCTTGCAAGGGGTGCTCGAAGCGAGCGTTCAAGGAAGAGGCAGACTGGTGCCGACGGTTCGTGCGGATGCTAACTCATTGGCGATTCTAATGGAAGAGCCCAGGTTATCACTTCTCACGGGGACGCAGGATCGATCTACTTTGCCCTGCCAGGGGCTACTGTGCTTTACCTGGCCTATGATGGACGGGTGCGAAGAAGAAATCGGATTCCTGATTCTGACTTTCGAATCCCCCAAGATCCATATCGATCATTTTTTGCCGTTGAGCTCGACCGAGCTATGGGGAAACTGCATGACTACCTGAAGCCAATCAGCCGAATCGTGGCTGTCTATGAATTGCCAAATGTCCTTGTTGCCGTGATTTCACACGATTGGCAACTTCCGGATCGCCAGATGTCCGTGGCCATTTATTCCAAGCGGCTCAGATTTCTCGATCTGATCCGATTTTCGGTTGGGGCGAATGAACGAGCCCAGCGAGTACCCGTTGGATACAGTGGAAACAGCCTTTTCTTCCTCCAATCTAGAGAAACGGCCAGCGGCACCGCTGCCGGAACTCGGCTCAGGGAGTTCGTGATCTCTCGCTCAACTGAGACGGATCGCAATTGCCGCCGGGCACCGTCAGCGACCAAGGAGGGAGGCGATCGACCGGAGGATGGGAATCTTGAGAATCTTCGCGGCCAGTAACGCGAAAGCAGAAACCATCAGCAGTTCGATCCACCAGGTCTGAAGCTGCCCGAAATAGTACCAGGTAAAAAAGAAAACGGCAGTGGTCACACAAGCTGGAATGATACGGTTCCACCGATAGTCGATTGGATAGTGTCGGCGAATCAAGAACAAGAGGGTGAGGGCCATTGCGGTGTAGGCCGCTGAGGTAGCGAGCGCAGCTGCCCACATCCCGTAATCGGGCACCAGGAACGCATTCAATAAAATGGCGACCGCGCTGCCTACCAGCGTCGCATGAAGGAAATACCGCGACCGATCGCGCAGATAGGCACCGGCCGAAAAATGATAGTACCAGCCCTGAAACACATAGCCGACAAGAGCAATTGGAATAATGCTCAGACCCATCCAGTAGCCCGAGGCAATCAGCGTGCGGCCACCGGGCAGGGGAATGCCGACGAGATCGTCTGCCAGGAACGCAATCCCCAGGAAGGCGCTCAGAAGAACGAGTGTCAGAACGCCAAAAACCTTGCTGTACAGCTCAGGAGCGTCTGTGTCATGCTGCCTCTGAAGAAAAAACGGCTGCCAGGCATATCGGAACATCTGAACGAAAAGAGCCATCAGGACGGCCAGCTTAATCATACCACCGTACGTGCCTACGATATGCTGAGTGTAGACATCCATTCCCTGACTGAGCGCTCGCTCGTGCAGTTCCGGATGAGTCGCCGCATCCAGTCCATAGAGGCGTTGAACGGTTTCCGGATCCATTCTTTCGAGGAAAAAAATGTTCACGCGCTCTGTGATCGCATATCCGAGGCCACCAGGCACGAATGGCATTCCGAAACGGATCATCTTCTTCCAGAGTCCGGGATCGAACGAAGAAAAACGCGGCCAGGAAACAGGAACGAGTAGCACGACGCTCGTGGCCGAGGCAATCACATTCGCGATCAAGATGGCTTCGATTCCCAGTTCAAAAACAAAAATTAAAACGATGTTGAGAGTCACGTTGACCACGATATTCGCAACCCGGATACCGGCGAAAAGCCAGGGTCGGTTTCGGAGTCGGAGGTCGGCAAACGGCACTACCGCCACGGCGTCCAAGAGCATGATGAGTGCCGCGAATGAAAACAGGTGCTGATAGTCAGGACTCAGCCCAACGATGCTTCCAACACTCCCCCGCGCAAACCAGACCACTACAGACAACAGGATCGACAGAATCACCACCGAAATCAGCGCCGTTGAAAAGGCCTTACTTCTTCCCTGCAGCTCATCCCGATCGGTTGCAAACTTGAGGTAAGACGACTCCATCCCGTGTTGATACAGGATGTTCAGAAAGATGAACGCAGCATACAGGACGATGATGGGCTCGTAGACGTCCGGTGCGAAGACCTGCGAATAAAGTGGAAACAGCAGGAAATTGATGAGGCGACCGACGATGGAAGACACGCCATAGACGGCGGTTTCCGAGGCGAGGCGCTTGATGCGGGCCTGGGCGCTCATTCAGATGAATCGGATCGATTTGCCCGCGAAAGAAAATACTCTACGGCCAGATGATAGCCTTTGACGCCGAGTCCGGCTATCGAACCCACACACACTGCAGCGGTGATTGAGCGGTGTCTGAATTCTTCACGGGCAGCGATATTCGATATGTGCACCTCGACTACCGGTGTGTCGATTGAGGCGATGGCGTCGCGCAAAGCCACGGATGTATGTGTGAACCCCGCACCATTCAGTACGATGCCGTCCGCGCTCGCTTTCTGAAGGGCATCTATCAATTCGCCTTCGTGATTGCTCTGATAAAAGGTAAATGTTACGTCTTCGAACGAACTCACCAGGCCAAACTGCAGGTCTTCGAGCGTCGCAGTCCCGTAGAGATCGGGTTCACGCTTGCCCAAAAGATTGAGGTTTGGTCCATTGACGACGAGAATGCGCATACAGGTCCGTAGGGAAGTCGATCAGTTCAATTGCTGAAGCAAAGTACTGCCGTTTACCTACGTTCGGAAATGTCACATTTTCAGCTGGGAACCCGCTGTTTCGCATGGATGGACGAAACTCGCCGCCTCGTCATGATTCGATACCCGCCCCAAATCAGCAGCAGGCCCAGAAATTCGGTCACATACAGAACCTCTACATAGCCTGCTCGGGCTGAGGTACCACCGATACCGGGAAGCAGCGCACCCACCGCGATCAGAATATTGCCCCACATATACGCTTTATCAGAATCAGCTTTCCTCGCGTATTTCCAGGCAGACCAGGCTGCACCACCCGCGAGAAAGATGAAGGCGTAGATGTTGATGAACGGAGAGAACAGACGAACCCACGTCCACACAAGGACACTTCCCGAGAGACGGTGTGTTTCGACCAACTCATAATTGACCGGCGAGAGCGTAACGCAAACTGAGGCAATGACAATGACCGTCAGTAGAACTGCGGTCATGCGGTGAGCCGTTTTGTCAGCCATCATCAGGTACACCGTACCCTGCGCGAGCGGCGCGCCGCCAAGCAGCGCGCCGGTGATATACCAAGCTTTGAAGGTTACCAGATTCCAGCCAAACAACGTGGTGATGCTCTCTGTCACCGTCCCGGCTCCAAACATCGCCGCGCCGATCATCCACCACATCAAATACAACGAGCTGGGTTTCGAACGCCAGTGTTTGAACAGTACGAACGTGAATGCCGCAGCCACGAAGCTCGTCGCGATCGGGATGTAGTGGACGAAGGTGGTCATGTCAATCGGAGGGCTTCAATGGCCGATGGATAGGTCGATGTACAACTCGCTCGCAGGTCTATTCAAACGAACGGCTGCCATCTGGCTGGAAAACAAAATCGAACGTGATGTATCTGGACTCTGACTGAGGATCGGGTACTTCAGGAAGGCCTCTGTAGTAGTTCACCATGCTGATTTTTGCATAGCGACCATCTGCAGTTCTGATGAGCACAACGCGCCCAGGAATTGGTGTGATTGCGTTCGTGGTTGGTTCATAGTTGTACCATCCGTTGCCGGATCCCGTTGGAATGGCATTTCCATCGGAGCCGTCCTGATTCCATCCTGTTTCGGGAGCCATCATGACTTCCGAGAACAGTCCCGAAAGCACCTGCGCCGCACCGTTGCCAGGGCCGCTGATGCCGCCGTTCACGATGATGGTGGTGCCTTTGAACGCAATATCCCAAGCGGTTGTCGCCGAGTCCGCGTTAGCCACTATCGCGTTGTTCGCAAGACTGAAATAGGTAAAGACTCCGGCGGCGATCGGACGTCCGTCCGGCGCAAATCCTGTTATGGGGTCAGCAGGAAGCTCAAGAACCCGTTCGGCCACAAAGTCTTCGTCTGGATCCGAGATAGACGAGCTGTCACATGCCGCGATAGATGCAGAAAGTGTGAGAAAGAAAAGAGCTCTGAAAGAAAGTTTTAACATGATCGAAGGTGATTATCCCAATTGGGCTAGTGAATTGAGTAAGACAGGCTCGCAAATACCTGTCTTCCAGAAAATGAGGGCACGAATTCCAGATTCGTGTATGCGAAAATGTTGTTGATACCACCTCGAAAAATCATTCGGGGTCTCATCGTTCGAGACACGGTGGCGTTCCAGATGGTATATCCGCTGACGTATTCGTTGGAAGCGTCCAGGATCAGATTTCCATTCCGATCGCTGTAGCCATATCGGGATCGATACGTTCCCCTGATGCGAACACTGGTTCGTGAGCGCTCGTGCTCATAGGCGATCTGGAGGGTCCCGCTATGTCGGGAACGATTGTACAATCCTCCATAGTCTGAGCGTGTCAGTCGGAAATCGCGGCCATTTCGACGCCCGAACACCTGTCCAGCCTCGATTTTCTCGAGAACATCCCGGTCTCTGGCATCCAGATACTGATATCCAATAGCGAAGCTGAGCGACCGTCCTGAGCGAACACGGATTTCGCTCGTCAGACCTTGCGTGTAAATCCGACTCAAATTGATGTAGGAAAAAACACTCTGGCCATTGGGCTTCGAGGCCACAGGAATCGTTTCGATCAGGTCTTTGACATTATTCCGAAACAGGGCAACGTGGATATGAACGATAGGGGTCAGGTCGAAGTCAGTGCTCAGATTGTATGCCACAGAGGACTCCGGGCGGATTTCGGCGAAGGCGTTCGGATCAGTAAGGAAAGTTTGAATTTGCCCGATCTCATCCAACTCCTGCAGGGCTGTGCCGGCATCCGCGGCCCCGATCACGGTATATCCAGCCACTGCATTCGTGAAATCCAGGTAGAGCTGTTGAAAGCTGGGAGCTTTAAAACCTGACCCGACGGATGCGCGAACTCGGAGGCTACCCGGTGCCTTGAACATGATCGCGCCCCTGGGACTGAATCGAGTACCATAGTCGGTGTGCCGATCAAGACGCGCGCTGGTGGTTATCTGTAGGAGGTCGATCGGGAACCACTGCTGTTGAGAGAAAGCATAAAAGGTCCTATTTGCACGCTTTTCGCCCGATATTCGATCAGCCCTGACGTCCTCGTAAATTATTCCACCTCCGGTGTTCAGAATCAGGCCGGATCCCAGAATCAGATCATTCTGTACTTCTATTTTGCGGTAATTCTGTTCGAACCTATCGGTCGAACGTCCCTCTTCGTCACTCAATACCCGGCGGGTGTCGAAAGAGGTGACGTGACCGACGAGCGTTAATTTATTTCGACTCGTCAGTTTCCAGGCCAACTCCGGGGTGACACTCCAATCACTTTGATTCAGAGTCTCGTCGAAGGAGAGCTGAGCTCCCGATCGATCGAACCCGATTTTATTGGACTGATCCTGTATGGCCAGTCTCGCGCCAAGTACAACAGAAAATCGGTCATTCAGCTTCGCATCAAATTTGGCCGATGAGGTGTGAGTGACAAATCCTGGACCGGTCAACCCGAGTACCTCCGGAGACAGATCAAAGCCATCGGAGCTGTAGCGATCATAGCTGATTCGTGACCCGAACCATGAGCCCCTGCTCTCAGCAGAAAGGGTGGAATTACGGGTTCCATTCGTCTGCATTCGGTACGCCGCTGACGCAGAAAACGGATGCGAGGCTTTTCGGGTTCGAAGGTTGATAACGCCCGCCAACGCCTCACTCCCGTAGAGGGAAGACGAGGGTCCCTGGACGATTTCGACGCTTTCGATGTCCGATACCGCAAAGCGTTCTAGATCGAGGGTACCTCCATTTCTTCCTATTACGGGCTGCCCATCAATCAGAATTAGTGTGTATTCGGAATCAAATCCCTGCAATTGAATTCCTGCACCGAAATAGTGGACCTGCAGCATTCCTGGCTCTTCCGCGAGAAGATCAGAGAGACGTAACACCCCGCGTTTCTTTATTTCCTTGGAAAGAAGCACCTTCGTGGGTACCGGAACATCACGGAGAGATATCGCGGTTCGCGTTGCCGTAACGACCATCAAAGGCAGCTCCACGGTCCACATTGAATCAGGAGGAGGCGCACTCCCATTTTTTTGCGCCCATACTTGAGATGCTCCGAAAAATATGAGCAAACTTAGCAGTGTGGACCGTGAGAATTGGGTCAAAACCTTAGCACGGGTACCCAGAAGAGGTACAATATTGACTATCATACGTGAAGTGAACCGAAAAAACAGTTGGAATACTATCAAATCTATACAATACGGGTCATTTATACGATGCTCATGTATATAATTGATAGTAATTGCACAATAATAGTGTAATTTTAGATGTCAGACGAGTATTTTTCGCTGAAAGTGGCTGCCCAGAAATTGGGGGTCCATCCAGTAACCCTTAGGCGATGGGCAGTGAGCGGAAAAATTGAAGCGGTCCGGACACCCGGTGGGCATCGAAGATTTTCTTCTGCAGAAATCTCTCGCATAACGGAATCACCAAATGCCTCGGAATCCGAAGCATTCAGCGTCCAGTTGAGCAAGCGAGCCTTGACCAGTACCCGAGAGGACCTGCAGGACCTTCATGCGGGCTGGATCGATGGCATCGAAGAGCGCGATAAAGAAGAAAAGAGACTTCTCGGGCGTCGATTGATGGGCTTGTTGATGCAATACGTGGCAACGGACAACGGAGAGGAGCACGAAATTCTGGAGGAGGCTCGCGTTGTTGCCCGGATCTACGCCAAAAGCATTGTCATGAGTGGTATATCGCTTCAGGAAGCCCTTCGAGCTACCAACTTTTTCCGGGATCACATCCTGGAATCCGCCGTCGTGTTGCCGGAAGCTGCTCGTCGCAGGCCCGAGGCCAACCAAAAGATGTTTCGAAAGTTGAACACGTTTCTTAACGAAGTACAGATTGTAATTGCGGAGTGTTACGAACACGTGGGGACCATGGGGCTCCCAGAGGGAAATGTGAACGAAGAATGAGTAGAAACGGAAAGGTGCTCGTTGCGATGAGCGGTGGAGTGGACTCCTCCGTGGCCGCTGTTCTCTTGAAGGAGCAGGGGTACGAGGTCGTAGGCATCACCATGAAAACCTGGGATTACACTCGAAGCGGGGGAAGAACAGGAAAAGAAATTGGATGCTGCACCCTGGAGTCGATGAATGACGCCCGGGCCATCGGAATCAAATACGATTTCACCCATTTTATCGTGGATATCCGCCAGGAGTTCGGTGATTGGGTCATCGATCGTTTCACCGATGAGTACATGGCTGGACGTACGCCGAATCCCTGCGTCCTGTGCAATACTCATATCAAGTGGGAATCCCTGATGCGCCGCGCAAACTCGCTCGGCTGCGAGTTTATTGCCACGGGTCACTACGCGCGATTGCGAAAGGATGAGGAGAGCCAGCGATTCGTTCTCATGAAAGGGCTGGATCACAATAAAGACCAGAGTTACGCACTGTGGGGTGTTTCTCAGGAGAATCTTTCCCGCACAATTTTTCCTCTTGGTGATTTGACGAAGCCTGAGATTCGAAAAATGGCGGCGGATTTCGGGCTGGATGAAGTCGCAAACAAGCCAGATTCGTACGAGATCTGTTTCGTTCCTGACAATAACTATCGCCGATTCTTGCGTGATCGTGTTCCTGACATGGATGAACGCGTGGGGAAGGGCGATTATGTGCTCTCAGACGGCACCAAGGTTGGACAGCACGAAGGGTACCCGTTTTACACAATCGGGCAGCGACATCATCTTGGACTGGCTACGGGAGAACCCATTTATGTCTCCCACATCGATGCAAAAACCAATACAATAAC
>CALBJU010000179.1 GCA_937893205.1 uncultured Bacteroidota bacterium | reverse complement strand
TGTACGGCATCTCGGCCAGGCAGGGCGGACACCACGTGGCCCACAGATTCATGAAGATGGTCTTTCCTCGAAATTCCTCAAAGTGCGCGGGACGGCCGTCGAGCGAGACCAGCGAGAGATCATAGCTGGCGGGGGTGTCATGATCTTCGGTGTAGCGGACGTCGGCTTGAAAAATACCAGTGGCAAGCAAGCCCTGCTGAAGCCATCCCTGCACGACGGTGCCTTGATCGGTGTATCTGAAAAACAGGAATATCAAGAGTACAACACCCCAGTAGGTGCCCCTTTTAAGCCAGGATGGTCGTTGTTTGTCTACCTTTTCTGTCACGTTGCCTTGTAAATAGTGAGATCGAAATCAGGTCTCGAAACTTGTGTCGTTTAAGAAGCAGTATTGTTTCAGTTCTGCCATTCAATTCGCGCACCCAGCACTCCCGGTTGCTCTTTCAATTTCTGAACCAGAAAATCCATCTCGGGCGTGGAGTTTTCGAATTGTGTTTTTGAGCTCTCATGCGAATCGAAGAGAAGCCCACCCGCCGCGCTGGTATCACCTTCACTCAGAGCTCTCAGGAACCGGCCGACGCGCCGTTGTTCTTCTACTACGTGGCGAGCGCGGCGCGGCAATGGTTCATTCAGTATGACGTCGTAGGCGACGATGTCAACCGGGTGCAGGTGAGCGAGATACCGTATTCCTGGAATTACTTTCTGAAGACCCATCAGCGCCACACGGCATTCATCGTGTCGCTTTTCGTAGGGAGAATCGACTAACTGATGGCGAATATGGGTCCGAAACAGCACCAGGCTACTATTTTCAGGGACGGCTTGAAGATGATGCCTGCCCGTGGAGGCGTCCAGGACTACCAAAAATCCCGCGCGAGCGAATCCTACGACACTTTGATCCAGTAGGCCGCATGGCACACCCACAAATCTGTTTTCTGCTCGATGGGCGATTCGGACCAGTGCGGACCTTTCGCTGCCTCGCGCCTGCGAGCTAGAGAGAGCATCGAGAGCGATGGCGGTCGCGAGCTCGAATGCTGCGCTACTCGCCAGGCCCTCTCCCGGAGGTATTTCGGAAACGACGGTAAGATCAAATCCGAGATTTGCCTCTACAATTCCCAACATCCTGAGTTCGTCGAAGACACCCAGAGGATAGCGCGTCCAATCCGGAAGCGAGGCTTCCTGGTATGCTTCGATGCTCGTTTCCACGACGCCGTCCGATGCAATCCGGATTACGCTGTCGGCGCGCAGAGAACAAGCCACCTCCAGCCCCGGGAAATGGCCGCGCCGACCACAGTGCCGCCATTGTAATCGGTATGGTTGCCAATGATCTCGACCCTTCCGGGTGCAGAGGCTACGACCGAGGGAGAAGATCCCCAGTTCTCAGTGAACGCTTTGGCACTTAAATTCATACAGCTAAAATCGGGGGCAAGAGTCACAATCGCCATCACCAAAGGGGTCAGTGAGGCGTGAAAAATTGACAAGGTCCGCCCGGGGCCCCGCTATTCGACAACCCCTGGGCCCCGATCTCGTATACTTGGCCTATCTCGTGAACTCAGGAGGCGGTCGAACCACGTGCACCGCCCTACGACGCAGTTCAAGTAACAGGCGAAATGCTCTCCTATAAAACCTTCAGCAAGGATTCCGAATCCGATTGGGTCGTGTTCGTACACGGGGCGGGTGGCAGTTCTGCGGTCTGGTTCAAGCAGTTACGGGATTTTCGGGATCGGTTTAATGTATTGCTTGTAGATCTTCGGGGCCATGGCCGCTCGAGAGATTACCACGGAGAAGGCCCCCCGTATACGCTCGAAGCGATCAGCCAGGACATCGTCGACGTGTTGGAACACGAGAAGATCGAGTCTGCACATTTCATCGGTGTATCTCTTGGAACAGTTCTGATTCGCATGATCGTGGAAATTGCTCCCGAGAAAGTTCGGTCTGTAGTCTATGCCGGAGCAGTGGCTGGATTCTCGGTGTGGGCGCGAGCTCTTATTTTCACCGGCCAATCGTTGAAAAACCTGATCCCGTTCAGGGCGCTGTATGCAGTCTTCGCCTGGATCATCATGCCTGGAAAGAAGGCGGCCGAAGCTAGACGTGTTTTCCGAAAAGAAGCACGCAGGGTAGAGCCGGAAGAATTTCGGCGCTGGCTATGGCTGATTCCTGAGGTAAGTAAACGACTGCAGGTGTGGTCGTCCATGATTACCGAGTGTCGATCCCTGTACGTGATGGGGGGTCGGGATTACATGTTTCTTCCGCCCGCCACTCGGATCGTCTCCCTGGCGGGAAACTCCTTCCTGGAAGTGATCGAAGGGGTGGGCCACGTCTGCAATATCGAGCGTCCGCTGGTCTTCAACGAGCTGGCGATCGCATTTTTGAGTCGAAGAGCCTGAATCGGGCTACTTTCGACGGCTGATCGTAAAAGTGACCAGGTCCCAGAGCGACTGCCGTGAGGCACTCTCGGGCAGGGATGTGAGGATCTGACGAGCTGAATCAGCAAATTCGGTCATTTTTTGGGTTGCATAGTCAATGCCACCTCGGTCCTCGACAAATCTGGACACCAGTCGGATGTCCTCCTTCGATTTACCATTCTTCCGAACGATCGCCATGATGCGTTTTCGCTCCTTCGGATCGGCGACGCCCAGCGCGTGAATGAGCGGGAGCGTCATTTTTTTCTCTTTCAGATCTATTCCGAGCGGTTTTCCGACGTCCGTGACACCAAAGTCGAACAGGTCATCACGAATTTGAAAGGCCATACCCAACGCTTGACCGAACAATCTCATGATTTCGATGACGGCATCGTCCGCGTTCGCGCTTCTGGCTCCACATGAGGTACAGGCGGAGAGCAGCGACGCGGTCTTATCGGAAATAATTCTGAAATAGGTTTCCTCATCGATATCCAACTTGCGGGCCTTCTCGATCTGAAGCAGTTCACCCTCGCTCATTCGCTTCACGGCGTCTGAAACGATGTGGAGCAGATCATAGTCTTTGTGATCAAGGGCCAGCAGCAGCCCCCGGCTCAAGAGAAAATCACCGAGCAATACGGCCACCTTGTTCTTCCAGAGGGCGTTTATGGAGAACATTCCCCGACGACGGTCTGCCTCGTCAACCACGTCGTCATGGACCAGCGTCGCCGTGTGAAGCAATTCTACAAGCGCAGCTCCCCGATACGTGGATTCTGTGATCCCACCACTCGCCTGGGCGGTCAGCATCACAAGCAATGGCCGCATCTGCTTTCCTTTCTGGCGCAATAGGTACTGAATGACTTGATCGAGAAGGAAAACTCGAGACTTCATGGAGTCCCGAAAATACTTTCGAAACTCCTTCAGCTCGGCTGACACAGGACTCTTGATATCATTCAGGGTCAGTCTCTGAGAGATCGAAGGAGCCGGAGATATGTCTGCAGTAAGTGTCATCATGGTGCGGAAGTTGCCTCAAGCGGAGGCCTATACGTCCATCTGATCAACTGGTTTTTCAATTCTCTACTTGAACTGATAGTCGGTACTGCGCAGCAGATATAAAAAGAACGGTACACCGCAGATTGCAGTGACAATTCCTACCGGGATGACTTGTCCACCCAGGATAGTCTGCGAGAGCGTATCGGCGAGCACCAGAAAGAGTCCTCCGGCGATGAACGAGCCGGGCAGCACGTAGCGGTGACTCACCCCCAAAACACTGCGAATCGAGTGTGGAATGATGAGTCCGATAAACCCGATCGCGCCCGAGATGGAGACCAGCACGCCTGTTACCAGGGCCGAGAGTACTATGAGCAGCTTTTTCAGAATTTCAACGCGAACTCCCAGAGAGTGGGCTGGCTCCTCTCCGGTCAGCAGCGCATCCAGAGAACGCGAGACGGCCATCAGTACTACACCGCCCGAAATCGTTACGATGAGTGCAGGGGGCAGGTCTTGCCAGGTTATGCCGTGGAACGAGCCCATCAGCCAGAAAAGCAGCGCACGCATCTGATTAAGATCCGGTGACGCAAAGGTCACAAAGGAAGAGATGGCTGCCATCAAGGACGCCATGGCAACGCCGGCGAGCAGCAATCTGGAGGTGGAGAGCGTACGGCCGCTGCGGGCTACCAGGTAGACGATCGTGATCGAAAGAAGCGCACCCAGAAAGGCAGCAGACGTGATATCAATGCGTGCGGCAACGATGGTGGGTACGAGACCCAGGTAGAATAATGACGCTCCCGCAGAAGCCCCGCTTGAAATTCCGAGTACATACGGTTCAGCCAGCGGATTTCGGACGAGCGCCTGCATGGCGACCCCGACGATGGAGAGCCCGGCTCCGACGATGAACGCCGCCAGCGCGCGCGGAAGCCTTATTTCCAGCACGATCTGCACCATCCGATCAGTCATGTCCACGGATCCACCGGTGGCCGCCGTCACCAAGGTCTTGAACGAGAATGCCAGAGGGAGGGAAACCGATCCGAATGCGATGGCAACGCTAAGCACCGGAAGAATCAGTGCCAGCAGAATCAACAATATGACGTGCTCTCTTTTCAGTGTCCCTCGTCCAATGCGGTGAACAATTGTGGGTGAGCGAATTCTGCCAATTGATAGGCTGCCAGTACGTTTCGAGGTCCGGGTCGAAGTATTAAATCTGCCTCAACGGAGTAGATTCGGCCATTCTTGTACGCGGAAAGCGTCTTCCAAGTTGGGTGGTGTTTGAGGATATCATCCGGTGTGAAGTCGTCTCCGAATGTGCCCAGGATGATGTCTGGATCCGATAGCAACACAAATTCATCGCTCAATATGGGTGCTGGGGTGTCATATGAATCAGTGAGGGTCGCAATACCTGCCCACTTGAAGATATCCTGGACATAGCTACCGGGACCGAAAGACCAGGAAGTGACATCGGAGATTAGAAAAATGCCTTCAGGAAGAGTTTCGAGCTGTTCTGTCAATCCCTTCAGATGCTCTATCCGTGTGGTCAGTGAGTCGTGCCTGGCCGTTGCAGTTGAGCCGGTGTCCAGAATGACTCCCACGGTCAGGATAGAGTTGTGAACGGCATCCCAGGAAGATGCGTCGAGATAAAACACGGGTATATTCAGCGCGGAAAACACGTCGATGTCTTCAGGATCGTTTATCTGATTGGAAGCAAATACCAGATCCGGATCCAGGGAGGTGATGGTCTCGATGTCAAGCGGAAGCACGGAGAATGTGGGGAGTGAAAGAACCTCGGGTGGATAGGAATCGACGTTGCTGATTCCTACCAACGACCTGGCACCACCGGCCGCGGCGACCACCTCGGTTGCTCCGGGCGCGATAGTGACAACTCGCACGGGTGGTTGGTCGAAGACAAACTTCCTACCGAGTGCGTCCTCGACGTCGACACCGACCCGATGGGTAAGTGAGTCGGATTCCGACGATGAGCGAGAGCAGCCCGCCGCTGCGAAGGCTATCAGAATCAATAACGTTGTAACAAAACGAGGTCTCATACACGATCTGTCGGGCGTTGAAAAACGAGTCTGGGATCGATCATGCTGTCTTTTGATGGTCCCGGGCGCGGCTTTCGAAGATAGGACATTCCGGGTCCTGATCGTCCACAAAAGACGCCCTCAAAATCGTAGATTGCGCGATGACCCGCTTCAACAATGTTTTTGCCATTATGAATCCCGCTGCACGAAGCGGGAGCACCTCATTGTTGTCTGCAGATGTCCAGAGAGTGCTCGAAATGAGGTTTCCCAATGTCACTCTCACGCTCACCACTGAGAAGGGGCACGCCCATAGACTCGCAGCCGATCTTCCGCCGGAAACGGATCTCGTACTGGCAATCGGGGGAGATGGAACCGTGCACGAGATCGGGAGCAGTCTCGTCACGGCTCAGTCTACCGTCCCCATGGGGGTCCTTCCACTCGGTTCCGGAAACGATTTTGCGCGCGCGCTGAAGATGCCGATGGCCTGGAAAAGGGCCGTTGAAGAAATCGCAGGGGGCCAAGTTCTTCTCGCTGATACAGGAAAGGCTACCTGGCAGGAGGATTCCGAGAGCCACGAGTGCATCTTTATTAACGCCCTCGGTACTGGTTTCGACGCGTATACGGCATCCATCGCTCCCCGTTATAAATCCTGGCCGTTTTCGATGGGCTACACCGTATCCATTCTGTCGGCGCTCAAGACGTGGGTTTCGGCAGGAGCAACGATCTGGGATGAGAAGATCTTGAATGAGAAGAGCCCGCGTGAACTTCTGTTCAGCGGCCGACTCATGTTCGTGACTGTCGGTAATGCACCTGATTCCGGTGGTGGCTATACCGTCAACCCGGGTGCGAAGATCAGCGACGGCTTCCTGGATCCCTGCATCGTCAGCAATCTGTCGTTCTGGAAAGCGATCCAGCTCCTGCCAAAGGCCAGAAATGGTAGGCACGTCGGGTTGGATGAGGTGACGTACGTACGAACGCAGTCTATTTTTATCGAAACTGACAGGGGATTGCCCATTCACGCAGATGGGGAAGTCGTATCAATGCAAGCGCGCTCGATCCGGGTTTCTGTAAATGCACAATCTCTTAATGTGGTCATTCCCTCGTCAGCTTCACGCGAGATTTGATTGCAGGCACCGGATGCAGGAATCGGCGAGGTCAAAGAATGTATCTTGGGAAATGAACTCAGAAGAAAAACAGAAAATCGTTGAGCGATTGAAGGCGCGATACGCGTCGAGGGGGCAGACCAGTACTCCAGATCAGCAGGCTCATGGTGCCTTAAACCGCATGGTGGACGCGGGTGCTTGTAGATTTGGTGTGTGCGCCGATCAGCCAGAGCGATACTCGTTTGTGTCTTGCGATCTTGCGCCGCCTCTGGCCAGAATGATCGATCATACGGCTCTGAAAGCTGAAACAACTCAACAGCAGATTCGCGAACTGTGTGAGGAGGCGGCCAGGTACTGTTTTGCTTCTGTCTGCGTAAATCCCTGCCACGTTCAACTCGCATCTGAAATGTTGGCTGGTTCTCCGGTAGCGGTGTGCACCGTAATTGGATTCCCTCTTGGCGCAAGCGCTACCAAAGTGAAGGCTCTGGAGGCCGAGATGGCGATCCGGGACGGCGCCGTTGAGGTGGACATGGTGATCAATGTCGGGATGCTGAAAAGCGGTCAGCATGCGTATGTCGAGGACGATATTCGCGCGGTCGTGAATGCGGCCAAAGCCGCTGCCACCACTCGCCCATCAGGCGAAAAGATTGTTACGAAGGTCATTTTGGAGACCGCGCTGCTGACGGACGAAGAAAAAGTCATTGCATCCGTTCTGGCGCAGAACGCGGGCTCGGACTTCGTAAAAACGTCTACCGGCTTTTCAAAAGGTGGAGCCACGGCAGCGGACGTTGCATTGATGCGCCGCGTGGTTGGACCGAGGATGGGGATCAAAGCTTCAGGCGGCGTGCGAACAAAAGAGGATGCCGAACTTATGATCGCGCACGGCGCGACCCGCATCGGTGCGAGCGCATCGGTTGCGATCCTCAAGGGACAAAAGAGCTCGTCAGACTATTAGGCCCGCCAGTCGATCATGAGATTACGTCTCAACACCAACGTATTATTCACGCTGCTGGTAGGCGTCCTGGCGGGATGCTCTTCCGGCGGCGGTGCCGTGGACCGAGGCCCATCGGTCGTTGTCGTGGGGCCGACCCTCTGGTCAGAGGCGGAAAGCCTGGATGTCTCGAAGTATCCAGACACTCCGATTGAAGGGGACAAAGAGACCGTGCACGACGTGCCCGCTTCTCTAATGGACAACACTGCCGACGATGGAACCCTTCAAGAGATCAGCGGCTTCAGGGTTCAAATATTTGCTTCCATAGAGCGATCTGAAACGGTAGCGGTAGAGGAGAGAGCCAGATTGTGGCTTGGTTCGCTGGATGAAGAAGCCCGCGAGTCCCTCGGCCTTAAGGAGACGACGGAAATCTATCACCTGTATAGTCAGCCGTACTTCCGGGTTAGAATCGGTGATTTTGAGAATAGAGTGGAGGCTATCCTGCTCGTGCAGGAGTTACGTCGGCTTTTTCCAGGTGCATTTGTCGTTCCCGACATTATCCGCGTCGTCCGGTAGAAAGCGCGGGTTCAAGGATCGCTACTGGTGATCTGCGGAAGCAGCATATGCGGCCCCGATGATTCCCGCCTCATTCTGTAGTTCGGCGATCAGGAGTTCCGCTTTGGTGGACAGGTACGATATATACTGTTCGACCCTCTTGGGGCGCGAGATTCCTCCCCCGAGTATGATCGTGTCTGGGGCGAAAAGGTATTCGACGTAGTCCAGGTATTCCTGAAATCGAGCGGCCCATTCGTCCCAGTCCAACTCGTCCCGTTTTCGAGCACGAGCGGACGCATACAGTTCGGCTGCTTGTCCTCGTAGCGTAAGCATTCCGAGTTCTGTGCCTGGGATCAACTGACCATCCAAAAACATCGCCGATCCAATCCCGGTGCCTACGGTCAGAAAAAAAACAATTCCGTTACGTCCTCTTCCGGCTCCATATTTCATCGATGCCAGGCCTGCGGCATCCGCGTCATTCAGAATCGTGACGTCACATCCAGTCTTTTCAGCAAACAGCTCATCGACCTGCGTATCGATCCAGAACTCGTGAATGTTCGCAGCTGTACGAACCAGGCCATGCTCGACGCGAGCAGGCACGGTACACCCGAAGCGGTTCGTGCAGTTGAAGTGGTTGGTGATTTCGCGGACCACTTCCGCGATCGCATCTGGCGAAGCATTCTCGGGCGTAGGAAGTCGAAAACGATCACTTGTGAGCTTCCCGGCCGCAATATCCACCATCGCGGCTTTAATTCCCGTACCCCCGATATCAATTCCAAGGATTTCCAATTATGCGACCGATGCTCTCGCTTTCCTTTTTTCGTAGGCTTCACGCGCAATAGCGACGTCATCCAGAAACCAGGACAACTCGTCCATCCGGAGTGCTTGCGGGCCGTCAACCAGGGCTTTCGATGGGGCAGGATGGAAGTCAACCAGAACCATATTAGCTCCGGCAACGACCCCTTGTGCCGCAGCATGAAAGACATCCAACATACCGTCGGGCGCACGGTCTCGAGAGCCCACAGAGTGAGATGGGTCGACACATACCGGCATTCGGGTCAATCGCTTCACGACCGGTACGTGGCTGAAGTCGACCATATTCCGATGTGGATCCCCGCCCTGATTCTTCATCCCGCGCAGCGCAAAGACGACATTGGGATTTCCTTCGCTGGCCAAATATTCCGCCGCGTTAAGAGATTCGTTGAGCGTGATCCCGAAGCCACGCTTGAACAGAACCGGCAAAGTCTTTTGCCTCCCAACGCTCTTCAGCAATTCAAAATTCTGCGTGTTGCGCGTTCCGATCTGCAGCATGATACCCGTCGGATTTCCGGTCCGCTCGAGGGCTTCGTTGATTTCGTCGATGTGGGACTCGTGGGTGATCTCCATGGCGATCACCTTGATATCGTATTTCCCTGCAAGCTCGAACACCCACGGCAGGCACGAACCACCGTGACCCTGAAAAGAGTATGGATTGGTCCGGGGCTTATAGGCTCCCATCCTCGTGCAGACCTGTGAGCGCTCCTTGAGCGCCGCCAGCATGATCTCGACGTGCTCGGGGGTATCGACCGCACACAGCCCGGCGAAGACGTGCAGGGTGTCCTGACTGAACGTGACGCCATTGTAGGTGAAGCCAGTCGGCCTGTCTTCCTCGCCGTGACGACCCAGGATTCGATACGATTCCTGAACGCGCACCACCCGCTTGACACATGGCAGGCTCCGCATGTAGTCCAACGTGAGAGCGGACGTATTCCCAATCAGGTACACTTCGGTAAGAACCTGTCCTGATCCGTGCACTTCGTGCGTCGTATAGGTAACGTGTTCGTTCGAATCGAGATATCGGATCAGCTGTGAATAGCGTTCCGAGGCCACGTCGACATTCGGCTCTAGGATGAGAATCACTTTGAGAAGGGGTGTTTATGCAGGAAAGCACCGAAGATAGATCAAATTCGTGTTCCGAAGACGAATTAATGGCCATTGACAACCAGTAAAAACATCACGTTTTTCTCAAATGAACCACTAAAAATGCAGATTCAAACGTAATCCATTTGTGTAAAACTATATCGTAGAATCTTCTCGTAGCGACCAGTTAGGTGAATAGCGCCGTCTCCGAGCTGAAAACGACTATTACCTAGCGGCTCGCTCGCTATGAATATTATGAAAGTTCGATTCGAATCACCCTCTGTCCTGACCACCTTCTTGCTGCTGTTCATGTTTTCAGCGGCGACTCCTGCGTTGGCGCAGACAGATTTCGGTGACCTCTCAAACAATACGGTCGCTGAGATCGGGGCCTCCGATGGCGATCAATATCTCGGTTTGTTGGCGACGACCGACGATGGCGTCACCAAATTGGGCCCTGCGCTGGAAAATGGAACGCTATATGTCAATGTCGTCACGAATGCAGCTGGA
>CALBJU010000178.1 GCA_937893205.1 uncultured Bacteroidota bacterium | reverse complement strand
CAAGAGGAGGCGTCGATGGAAATCAGCGCTCACGTGCGCAGGAATTCTTCTGCTCGCCGTTTCTCTCATTGGTCCTCGATTCGGGACCCGTCTACGGGAGGTCAAGCGCGAAGGAATCGATCTTGTTGTTGCTCTGGACGTGTCAGCCTCCATGATGGCAGAAGATGTGGCACCGAATCGATTGGAGCGATCGAAAAATGAAATCAAGAGACTCCTGGATCAGATGAGGGGCGATCGGATCAGTCTGGTCACTTTTGCAGGGGACGCGTTCATCCAGTGCCCGTTGACAACGGATTATGGCGCTCTCCGCCTCTTCCTGGATGTGGCAGATCCCTCGCTGATTCCGACTCCTGGAACAGATTTTGGAGCCGCTCTGAAAATGGCGATGCAGGCGTTCGAAGCTCCAACGGGAGACCCGGAAACGGAAAATCGTACACGGGCGGTTCTCTTCGTATCGGATGGCGAAAATCACGTGGCCGATCTGGAAGCCATCATCGATACGGCACGTGAGGCAGGAATAATTCTCTACGCCGCGGGTGTCGGTGAGACCGAGGGCTCACCCATTCCCATTTATCGAAACGGTCGAAGGGTCGATTACAAGAAGGATCGCACCGGAAACGTGGTTACAACCAGGTTGGAAGAGGACGCGCTGCAGGAACTGGCCAGGGACGGGAGCTATTTTCGAATCGCCAAAACATCCAGTTCTCTTTCGCAGATAACGGCCGCTTTGGATCAACTCGACAAGACTGCTTTTGGTCAGGACGAGTTTGAGGAATACCAGGAAAGATATCAGTGGCCGCTTCTCCTGGGTTTGATCATGCTCCTCGGAGAATGGTTTATACCTGAACGCAAAAAGCAACGAGCCACCGATTCGGGCGTAGACTCGTTCCATCAATCCACAGGCAGTTGATCCGTTGATACTCATTTTCAGCATATTGTTGACGACTTTTCAGCTCGCCGGTCCCGGGGACGCCAAGAAGAATGGCAGAAAAGGGAACGCTCAGTACACGCAAGAGCAGTATTCTGAAGCCATCACGTCCTATCAAAACGGCGTTCGATCGGTCCAGGAAGAAGGACCTGGCGCGGTTCATTCAGGCCTGTTGAACAATCTTGGTGCAGCACTCTTCCGCAGCGGAGACTCGGAGCAAGCTGAAATCGCGTTTTCGAGCGCGGCAAGAATGGCCAATACGCCACAGGATCTTGTTCGCGCAAGTTATAACGCTGGAAATGCCGCATTTACGGCTCAAGAGCTCGAAACGGCCCTGGAAAATTATCGTCGAGCACTTCTCAGCGACCCATCCAATCTAGATGCGAAATTCAATTATGAGTTCGTGAAAAGACAGCTCGATCAGCAAGAGCAGAATGGCGAGGGTGGGGACGAGAGTGAGGAACAGAATGAGGATCAGCAGGGAGAAAACCAGGAAAATCAAGAAAATCAGGATCAACAGCAGGACGAGCAGAATTCCGAGGATCAGAATCAGCAAAATCAGGATCAGAATCAGCAGCAGGAACCTCAAGAACGGGAAGATCCAACCAAATTGAGTGAAGAGGAGGCCCAGCGAATATTACAAGCGCTCGAGAATGATGAACAACAGCTCCTCAGACAGGTCCAGAAGATGAAGACCAGACCGCGGCGCGTTGAGAAAGATTGGTGATGCAACTATCTGTCCGGCGCATCTCCATCTTGCTGACGATGTGCTTACTTGCGATTGCAGGCGGTGAGAAGCTAGTCGCCCAAACGATTCGCGTGCAGGCGTCTGTCAATTCCAGCACTGTGGGTACAGAGGAGGCTGTGTCCTACACACTCCTCGTACAGGGATCCGATGGCTCGAATATCATGGTCCCGGCCGCCCCCACTGCCGACGGAATGACGCTCCTGCAATCTGTCCCGGGCACGCAGCGGAGCGTCTCCATCACCAATGGCCAGATGTCTCAGAGCTTCTCTTTTACCTGGACGTTTCGTCCCACAAGAGAAGGGGCCACCAGAATCGAAGCAGCGACCGTTAACGTGGGAGGAACGGACTATCGCTCCCAGCCCATAGATCTGAGGGTCGTACCGCAGTCCCAAATTCCGGCCCGTCGACCGAACAGCAATCCTTTCAATCGTCTGTTTGGTTCTCCAGCCAACACCCCTCAACCACAACCGACTGAGCTTAACGAGAATGACATCTTCATCCGGGCTTTCCCTTCTTCTCGGACGGCTTTTCAAAACGAGCAGATCGTTGTCGAGTACAGGCTCTACTTCAAAGAAGGCATTCAGCTGAGGCAAAGTCGACTGACCGACAGTTGGGATG
>CALBJU010000177.1 GCA_937893205.1 uncultured Bacteroidota bacterium | reverse complement strand
TCATCAACATCTCGGATCAACCCTGGGATAGTGTCTACGTTGGGATGTATCACGATATCGTCACACGGAATAACAACACAACAACCGAAAATGGTGGCGCGTATTTCAACAAGGGAGGCTATGGATTTATTGACAGCCTTTCTGCTTCTTACGGGTTCAATGCAGGAGGACAGGAAGAAACACTGAACACGTACGGAGGCATCGCTTTTCTGGGTGCCGAGTGGGTGGATCCAGCAACAGGACAAAAAAGATTTTTCCATCCTTCACTCGCGGACGAGTATATCGCAGATGGCTACGCACCTCCAACGGTCAACCCCCGCTGGTGGTTATTTGGAGGGGGTATCGACGAGCAAACGCGACCGGGAACAGATGAGGTCCGCTATCGGCGCATGGCCACCGCCTTCCCAAATCCGGCCCAATTTGACTCAGATGCTTCGCTGGAAGAAGCCCAAGAAGCGTGGTTTCAGCGTCTGCGCACAGATGGCCAGATTGCTACGGGAAACTGGATTGGTCTGACGCCCGTCGGACCCTTCAGAAGTGTCTCTCCTGGAGACACCCTCCAGGTTACTTTTGCATTGGTGGCCTCGCTCAAGACCGAGGAATTCCAGGGGCAGGCAGGCAAAGCGATAGATAACGAAGAATCGAGGGACATATTCGCCAATGACATTCTCTGGGCCCGAAGAACGTACTCGGGCGAGGACAACAATTTCAATGGTCGATTGGATCTCGGAGAGGATGTCAACGGAAACGGTGTTCTCGACCGATACCTCATCCCTGAGCCTCCGGCATCACCTAACATTAAGGTCGCCTTCGAACGGCCGCCAAACGCCACGGGAAATGAGACGGTAGTGGCGCTGTACTGGGATAAGGCAGCTGAATTTTCAGTAGATCCCGTAACCGGACTCCGGGATTTCGAAGGATACCGGGTCTACCGAAGTAATCCAGGAGACGATCAAAGCGGCGACATATTGAATCGGGCCACGCTTATTGCGCAGTACGATAAGCCGGGGAATCAGACGGGCTTCAACAATGGTTTTGACCGAATCGCACTAAATGAAGCGCGGTTTTTCGCAGGAGACACGACGGCCTACTGGTACAGATTGGAGGCAACAGACTTGAAATTGGGCTGGCAGTATCTCTACACGGTGACCGCTCTTGATGAGGGAGATCCCGCAGCTGGCCTCGAAGCGTTCGAGTCATCGAGAGTCGCCAACGCGGTCCGAGTCTTCCCTGGCACTCCGCCTGCAACTTCCGGTGAACAATCTGTTGGCGTTTATCCGAATCCTTATAGGGTGAATGCAGCCTGGGATGGCGGAACATCCCGAACCCGAAAACTAAATTTTCACAACCTACCCGGTGATTCCGAGATTAGAATCTATACGCTTGCCGGCGAGATTGTGAGGACGCTAAGACACAATAGCGAAACATACACCGGCGATTCACGCTGGTACGACAACTTCAGCGCAGACAATCGCATTCAGTCCGGAGGTGAGCATTCCTGGGATTTGCTTTCCGACAATGGCCTGAGTATTGCCAGCGGCCTCTATCTTTTTTCAGTTAAAGACTTTGAGACCGGAGATGTCCAGCGGGGCAAGTTTGTAATCATTAAATAGATAATTTCTTACCAAACACGAGAGGTACCCACATGCTAAAAAGAGCGACAACACTGCTCATGCTGCTCATTGTGCCGATTATGGCAGGCGACGCGTTCGCACAGACGGATGTAACCATTCGCCAGATAAATGCCATTCCACAGGATCAGATTGATCAGCTCATGAGTCTCGGAACGGCCCTCACGGCTGCCGATGTAAACTCAGGATCCTGCGCAGGTCTCATTTATGACAATACATTTTGTGGCCAGGAGGTGCGATTCACCGCGGTTGTCATTTCGGACCCTCTGAATTCAGGTCTATCGTCGATCAATTCTACGACGGGCCTCCCCAGTCGCGTCCATGTATGGGTGCGAGACATCGCGGCCATTACTGAGGGCAACCTTGGACATGGAACGCAAATTGTAGATGGAAGCAACCTCGGCCTCGTGTCGCTGATTCCGGGCGACGAGATTACAGTAGTCGGAACGGTCAGTCCCTACTACACGACCAATCAGATCACACCTACTTCCTTTGCCCTTACAGGAAATTTTTATGATCCAGCAACGGATCCAATCTTCGACCCGATCATTGTCACCACGGCCGACATAAATCAGGATATGGGTGCGGACGGTGCCATACAGGTCAACTGGGCAAATTTGCCAGACCTGCGAAGCAACTATGTCATGATTGCGGGTGCGACCGTTCTCACGCGCACCGTTGGTGATCGACCCGACTACAACGTCACTACCGATGCGGGAACGACGTCCGTAAGCGGCTACGATACGTCTCTGAGGTATCGAAATGATCGCGACGGGACATATCCCTCTTCATTCAATGTTCGGACGGACGGCGAATTTTCCCCGCCACCATCGGGTGCCAGGCTAAACCTGTCAGGGTTTCTCCACATGCCCGGTCTGACAGGATCAGATCCGTTCAGCCTCGGAGTTCCCAATGGAGCAGTAATGGCCATCAGTCCGATGGCTGATTCTGATCTTATTGTGACGGAATCTCCGCCAGCGGTTGCCAATATTACTCGACCTGCCAGCGTTCCTGGCTTGGGTGGGGCATCTGCCATTACAGCTGACGTGGCGGCGGATCCAACGAGATCGATCACTTCCGTCGCACTTGTGTATTTCACAAGCAGCGATCCCACATCGATTTCAGTGCCCTCTACCGGAGAATCCAACGGAGTGTATTCGCTTGAAATCCCTCCAGCGTTACACGGCGACTTTATCACCTATTGGGTCAGTGCGACCGACAATACGGGTGCGACTACCAATTCCGCTCCCTCGCCGTTGAGATCACTGGTTGGTGGTATTACATCCATCTCGCACATTCAGGAGACCACTACGGGTGGGGTCGGTAGTTCTCCATTCTTCGATATGGACGTGGATATGAACATCACGGCAACGGTTCAATATTCTCAACCGGATACACGTCACCTCACTCTGCAGGATGACGCCAGTGGCGCTCCCTGGTCAGGAATTGTGGTACGGTTCCCGGATGATGACTCCGGGCTGCGGGTTCTCAATGCCGGTGACGTGATCAATATCACCCATGCTGAGATTTACGAGCGTTATGGAATGACGTTCATGCAGGATAACGATATCGTTTTCACCGTTGTCTCCACGGGAGGATCTACCATCGCTCCCAGCGTAGTCACAAGCGACGTTATCGCGGACCGGGACCTTGCCGAGGGCTACGAAGGCATGGTCGTTGAAATCAACGACCCGGTCATCATGTCTACCAACGCAGATGCTCCAAGCGGGCCATATGGAGAGTTCACCATTTCATCGGACGGTACAAGCGACAATGCTGTACGCGTGGATGATGAGCACAGCGGAGTATCCTACTCAGGTGGTGATCCAGGAACCGTTTTCTCGGTAGGTGAACGGCTGGACTTCGTCCGTGGTGCGGTCCATTATGCGTACGGCAATTTCAAGCTGGAGCCAGGGACGTTCGACGATATTGGAATGGTGATTAACACAGCCAACGAAGAAGATGGTCTTCCAAATTCGTTTACGCTGGACCAGAACTATCCGAATCCGTTCAATCCAAGCACTCAGATTTCATACAGCATCGCTACATCCGGACAGGTCCTTTTGGAAGTATTTGATGTGCTGGGACGCCAGGTAGCAACACTGGTCAATACTAACCAGTCTGTTGGTACTCATACGGTTACGTTCGATGCTACTGACCTATCGAGTGGACTGTACGTCTATCGTCTGACTTCAGGATCGAAGCTACAGACGAAAAAAATGCTCCTCATGAAGTAGCACTTTGCCGGTGACTATTCTGAGCGCGCGCCCTGGGCGCGCGCTCAGAATGGCTCGGTATCCTGTTTGGAACACATTCTGCGCATATCTCGATACTTCCCACTAATTGCAACAGGTACGCTGTTGCTTTTCATTGTTGGATGCGACTCTGATATCAGTGGGTCCTCTTTCGAAAACCAGCCACCGGACACTCAACTGAGTGTTCAGGACGAATCGCTGCTCGACAATCTGGGCGAGGACAATCGCCTCACATCAACTGTTCAGGTCTCGTGGTCCGGCGACGATCCCGATGGATTCGTACAGGGATACGAGGTACGGTTTTATGACCAGGGCGACTCTGGGGACAATGTTGCCTGGCTGTTCACTCAGAGAACGGATTCGCTCTTCCTTCTGCCTATTCGTCCCGGTCTAAAGGTATCTGACGTCGTGTTTGAGGCGCGTGCGGTGGATAACGAAGGCGCGGTTGATCCAACTCCGGCAAGCACCATCTTTCCGGTAAAGAACAGTCCACCGGAGTTGAAATTTGGCCTTTTTGATCTACCTCCGGATACTACATTCAATGTGATTTCAGTGGGGTGGGTCGCTTCCGATCCTGATGGCGATGCGAACCTCTCACACATTGATATAAGTTTTAACGATTCCACATCTTTCGTCGCGCTCCCTGCGGACGTTGATTTTGCGACATTTGTAACTGATACCTTCGATCCGGGGTTTTCCGGAGAGGTTGAAGCCCGCGTTTTTCTTGGGAGAGGATTTGAATCGAGTTCGATCCGGGTACCTGGATTGAAAATAAACGACACGAACGTGCTGTATATGAGATCTGTCGATCTCACTGATACCACCAGTACTAGAATTGAACTATCGTGGTTTGTAAAAGCTAAAACTGCTGAAGTTCTCTATGTAAATGACTACAGAAGGCCAACCAATCCCCAACTAACCGCATTCCATCTTACGCTGTTAAAGGATTTTCTTCCTGCTGGAATGCCTGTCGATACCTGGGATATAACCACTCCGTTGGCAACCGGAAGTACGGGAAATACTCCACGATCGACTCTCCTTCCCCCGAATGCACAACCCACGCTGCAGAGATTTCTTGCCGGCTATCAATACATCTACTGGGTGGCTTCAAACAGCACCAACCGGATCCAGGGTAACAATCTTCCATTTGCGTCTCAGGTGATGGATTTGTTTTTCGCTAACGGTGGGAAGCTGATGGTTCACTCTCCAATCGGCATTCCCCCGGATCCGGATCAGATATTCGAAAACGCCGCCGCCCTGGTGATGCCGCTCACCACAATGATTTCCTTCCCGGACAGCTTGAGACAGACCCTGCGAATGGCCACCGGAGCGCTCATATCGTCCGGCGGACTGATGTTGCCCTCAACATCCGAGGTCCTCCCCGAACTGAAATCGAATGCTTTTTTAGTCAATACGCTACCCTATGTGGCGACCGGGGCGAATATCATCCCCATTTACGAGGCGGAGTATCGATACGTCACCCGCCAGGGAAGTAGGCAAGGCCCCTGGTTCGGGTCGGCCGTGGTTGCGTCTATATCTAGAGATCAACGCGTTGGCCTCTTCACACTTCCCTTGATAAATGATCAGAGCAGTGCACCCCTTCTGGTTGGGGCCGATGACAGCGCAGAAACGCCGATTAGGGCATTGAGGCTCATCTTGGAAAGCCTCGGATTCCCACAACGATGAGACGATTTACCTGCAAATATTGCCTGTTTTTGGTCCTCCTCATGATGGGGGTCACGAACCTGAGCGTCGCTCAGGGGTCGCTTTCGGGAAAAATCACAGATGCCCAGACGGGCGAGACCCTTATCGGCGTGAACGTCTTGATTATTGGAACGACGCTTGGGGCATCGACCGACCTGGAAGGCAATTATAGCGTCCTCTCGATTCGAGCGGGCGAATATTCCATCCGCACCTCATACATCGGATTCGAAACAAAATTGTTCACCGGTATCGTCATCAGGGATGGCGAAACCACTACGCTGAATGTGGATCTAGCGGAAGCAGTGCTTTCTGCGGAGGGCGAAATTGTAATCGTGGGCGAGCGCCCCCTTGTCGATGTAGAAAGTTCGTCGTCTACGCAAACGATTTCCAGCGAAGATATCGAGGTCGCCCCCTTGAGAGATATACAGCAAATAGTGGCCACTCAGGTAGGAGTCATCAGAGACCCAACCGGCCTCTATATACGCGGAGGCAGGGCAGACGAGACGGGCTTTATCGTCGATGGTGTCTCAGCCAAAGATCCTCTTGCTGGAACAGGATTTGGACTGGATATAGGTTCAAACGCCTTCAGCGAAATCGAAGTCACTACCGGCGGGGTGGGCGCAGAGTTCGGTGACGTTACATCCGGTGTAATCTCCGTGACAATCCAGGATGGCAGCGATGATTTTCGAGGCTTTGTCTCCCACAAGCGGGACAATCTTGGCTTCAATTCAAACGCCGACTCGAACTTCATGGAGGACATATGGGAGCTCAATTTCAGTGGTCCCATCATCAAGCGAAAACTTCGGTTCTTCATGTCTGGACAGGTGCAAGTCTCGGACGGGTTCACCAGAAAGATTACTCGGCCAGAGCAGGTTGAATCTTCCCTCGTCAACGGCACTTTTTTTATGCCGCGCACCGGAAACCGGTGGAGTGGAATCTCGAAAGTGACGTACGAGGTGAAGCCGGGAATGAAAGTGCAGAGCTCCTACCAGCGGAGCCTGACTGTGAATCAGAACACTCGAATGCTTCAGGTCACTGGAAACGAAGCCATCGTCTCTCCGGGATTCCAATACTCCTTCATTCTGCAGCCAGATAACGCCAACACATACGCACACGACAACATCATTTCGTATGTCAAATGGTCGCACGTCTTGAACAATCAGTCATTTTATGACGTCCAGTTCAG
>CALBJU010000176.1 GCA_937893205.1 uncultured Bacteroidota bacterium | reverse complement strand
TGAGTCTGAGGGCCCAGAGGAGAGGCGATTAATGCGAGACCATATCCCTATCGGGCCGCGAAAAAACCAGCTGATGACCGGAAGTCGGAGGCTATTAAGCAGTTCATCAAATGCCGTCTGCATCCGGAAAAATGCGGTATCCATCACCCACCGTAGAAGGGGTTCGTCCTCCTTGCGACGGCCTTCGGATTCAAAACGTTTGAGGGTTGCAGACGCCAAATACATCCATGAAAAAATATCTGCAAAACGCCCGGTAATCTTCTCTTTCCTCTTCAGGGTACCACCCATCATTCCGAGCGCGAGGTCGGCCATAATGCTGAATGACGCTGAAGCCCACGCAAGTTTTCTGAAGTAGCGGGCAGCGGGTCCTCCAACCGGAACGGCGGCGAGACGTCCCCGGGTGAGCGAAAGAAGAATGGCCCGAAACGTGTTTTGAACAACCATGCCAATGTGGCCCCAGAATGCCCGATCGAACGCTGCCACGTCCCCCGCCTCGAGAGCCCTCACCTCCTGCAGTACGAAGGGATGGGAGCGGATTGCGCCCTGACCGAATATTATCAGTGTTCGTGTCAGAATATTTGCGCCCTCAACCGTCACTCCAATGGGAGTGTTGATATATGCGTGAGCCAGTGCGTTTCGAGGCCCTCTGGAAATTGCATTGCCCCCAAGGATGTCCATCCCGTCATTGATCGCTTCGCGATACAGCTCGGTCGCGTTGTACTTCATTATGGCGGTCACGACAGCCGGCTTGGCGCCCTTGTTAAGGGCACCATTTGTATAACGCCGGGCGGCATCGAGCAGGTACATGTACCCGCCGATACGGGCCAGAGGCTCTTCAATTCCCTCAAATCGCCCAATTGAGAGACCAAATTGTTTACGAACAACCGCGTGGGCTCCCGCCACGCGAGCAACAGTCTTCGTACCGTACGTACCCACGGCCGGAAGGGAAATGCCGCGACCGGCCGCCAAAGATTCCATCAACATGCGCCACCCAAGGCCCACGCCAGCTTCGCCGCCAATGACTGCTTTCTCGAGATCAACGATCACGTCCGTCCCATAGGTTGGCCCATTGAAGAATGGTATACCCATCGGATCGTGTCGCATACCATTGTTCACTCCCTCAGCGTCGCTGGAGATAAGAGCACAAGTGATACCGAGTTCGGTGCCACGCCCCAGCAGTTCTTCGGGGTCGTACAACTTAAAGGCAAGTCCCAGGATCGTAGAGATGGGAGCCAGCGTGATGTATCTCTTGTTCCAGTTGAGGCGAATCATAAGGCGGCCATCTTCGCCCCGAAAGATGTCTCCCCGCGCAGACATTGCGCCGGCGTCAGAGCCCGCACCAGGCTCTGTGAGCGCGAACGCAGGGATTTCTTCATGCGAGGCCAGGCGCGGGAGATAGTAATCTTTTTGCTCTTCGGTCCCATAATGAATGAGCAGTTCGGCAGGTCCGAGCGAGTTGGGCACCATGACGGTGATTCCGAGAACTGCATTCGCAGAGTTCATCTTCCCGACGACCGCGCTGTTGGCAGATGCCGAAAAACCGAGCCCACCATATTCTTTTGGAATGATCATCCCGAAGAAGCGGTGTTTCTTCAGTAACTCCCATATTGCAGGTGATAAATCTCTGCGCTGAAAGACATCCCAATCATCGGTGGCATCGCATACTTCCTGGGCCGGGCCATCTATAAATGCCTGCTCCTCGTCGGTCAAACCTGGATAGTCTTCAGCCAACATGCGTTTGAAATCCGGCTTTCCAGAGAAGAGCTCTCCTTCGATCCACGTAGTGCCGGCATCGATCGCTTCCTGCTCGGTTTTGGAGATCGTGGGTAAAAATTCTAACGCCTCAATCAGCTTCATGACGGCCGAACTGATGAACCAACGAAATAATGGGAGGCCGAAAAGGACGAGAACAACACCCCACCCGATCCACAACCCCGCCGCGGCTCCATATCCATACAGAATGACAGCAAGGAGGGCCAACCACCACCTCAATCCGAAGCCGTGAAATCCCAGATGCAGGAATACCAGCACAAACAGCGTAATAGGCAACCAGGATGGTGCAAACGTGTTAAGAAAAGAATAGAAAGGCAGGTCCATAGTCATTTTTGCTCCTGCGATTTGTAGCGACAAATCACGCTGAATAAAATTTCAGCCCACAGGCTGATTGGTACAACCCGTTCAGCGACACAGTTTGGTTACACAGATTAGGTACGCAGATTAGTTACACAGTTCAAAGATACCAGCGGCGCCCATTCCTCCGCCAATACACATCGTACAGAGTCCGAAACGCACATCCCTTCGTTTCATTTCGTGAATCAACGTGGCAGTCAATTTAGCTCCCGTGCAGCCAAGAGGGTGCCCCAGCGCAATTGCGCCACCATTCACGTTTACGATCGACTCATCCAGGCCCAGTTCTCTGATCACCGCGAGGGATTGAGAAGCAAACGCTTCGTTCAGCTCCACGAGCCCTATGTCCTCAATCTTGAGGCCAACCTGCGCGAGAACCTTAGGAACGGCCGCACTGGGCCCAATACCCATGATTTCCGGTGCGACTCCTGCTACCGCAAAGCCAATCAATTTCGCCATGGGCGTCAGGCCATATTTCTCGAGCGTCTCCTCATTGACCAGTAGATTGGCCGCCGCTCCATCAGACATTTGTGAAGAATTTCCGGCTGTGACGGTACCTGATTTTCTGAATACGGGACGAAGTCGAGCAAGTGCTTCGAGAGAGGTGTCGGCGCGAGGACCTTCGTCTGTGTCAAACACCTTTTCCAGACGTGCGCCCGGCACGCCTCCTGGAGCGTCCAACACGATGTCCAGAGGCACAATCTCGTCCTTAAATACTCCTGCCTCAATCGCCGCCAGCGCTCGAGTATGTGATTGGAGCGCAAATCGATCCTGATCCTCACGAGAGACATCGTATTGCTCGGCCACGTTTTCGGCTGTGTTGCCCATGGAAACGTACACATCCGGATCGGCCGTCATCAGATCGGGATCCGGCTGATAATAGAATCCTGTCATTGGTATCTGACTCATCGACTCTACTCCTCCGGCAATTACTACGTCCGCAAAGCCTGTTGAGATCGCCTGGGTAGCCATGGCAATGGTCTGCAAACCTGAGGAGCAAAAGCGATTGATGGTCGCACCCGGAACGGAATCAGGAAAACCTGCCTTCTGAACGATGAGGCGCCCCACATTCATCCCTTGAGCGCCTTCCGGCATGGCGCAGCCCATCAACACGTCGTCAACCTGTTCGGCAGTGATGCCTCCTGCCCGTTCAAGCGCTGCACGTACGACCGTGCCGCCCAAAGCCTCTGGCCTGACGGTTCTCAGCGATCCCTTGTGAGCTCGGCCGATTGCGGTTCGCACAGACGATACGATGTAAGCCGAAGATTTAATTTCCATTCTGTTTCTCTACCCGTTCAAATTGCCCGGTGACTTCACGTTCAGTTTCTCAGTGGTTTTCCTGTTTCAAGCAGACTCCGAATCCGAGCCTGTGTGTTTTTTTCTCCCAGTAGACTCATGAATGCCTCTCGTTCCAGATCCAGAACATGAGATCTGGAAATGAGCCCGTCCCCGAGCAGGTCTCCGCCGGTCATCACGTAAGCGAGTTTTTTAGCCAGGAGCAGATCGTAGTCGGAGATGAAGCGGCCCTGGTGAAATTGATATGCCATGGATTCAAATGCAGCACGTCCGGGAGCGCCCAAGGCGTGGACCTGCCCATCATCTACTGGTGGCGCATATCCTTGATCAGACAATCGTACGACCTCCGCGGCCGCTGCAAAAAATCTGCGTTCTTCTCTCATCACGATGGGGGCCGATTCGCGGAGATAACCCATGTCCTTGGCGTCCTGAGCACTCGACGACACTCTGGCCATCGCCACCTGCTGGAATCTTTTTTGCAAAAGAGAAAGGATTTCACTCGGATGACCCGATGGCGCGGCGCGCGATGCATTTTCCATGAGACGAAGGCAGCCCGTGCCGGCGGGAATGAGCCCGACGCCCAGTTCAACCAGTCCCATATAGCTCTCGGCGGCGGCCAACGGAGATCGAGATGACATCACCAACTCCGTAGCACCTCCCAGCACTCGAGAGTGGCAGGCAACTACCACAGGTTTTAAACTATTGTGCACCGCTTCCATCGCTTTCTGGAAATTTTGGACAGCTCTGCCAATCTCTTCGAACTCGCCGGCGAGTAGCGCTTGCCCAACCTCGCCCAGATTGGCTCCGACTGAGAAATTCGAACCCGAATTTGCGATCACCAGCCCGCGGAGATCGGGATTGGCTTCAACGGTGGAAAGTGCTTCGAGAATATCCCCAATCACCCCGGCACCCAGAGTATTGGCTTTCGACCTGAATTCGAGGATGGCAACGTCGTCCGAAAAATGACGCAAAAGGGTGCTGTCAGTCTCTGTGATGACGCGTGTGGCGGCGAAGTAGGATGCTTCGTCTCGCGCGAGGCTCAGCGCGGTGAATGAGGCGTCTTCAGGATCATAAATAGAAGGAACGTCGCCGATGACCTGATAGAATCCGGTCTCTGGATCCATCTCAGCTGCCCAATCCGGCAGGCTCAGGTCCAGTTCCTTCATGCGATCACGCACCTCGTCGATTCCAAGCGCATCCCATATTTCAAACGGGCCCATCTTCCATCCGAAGCCCCATTTGATTGCCTGGTCGATCGATGCCGGGCTGTCGGTTATCTCTGGTATTCTTCGAGCAGCGTAGGCCAAAAGACCGAGTGTCGTCCTCCGAAACGAATCACCAACCTTGGTTTCATCATGAAAAAGGGCACGGAGCCTTGAAACCAGTCCACCAGATGCTTTGATCTCTGAAAGGGACGGGAGGTCCAATTCGGGCGCAGATTTATACTCTTCGTCGCTCGGATCCCAGGATCTGATCTCGCCGTCTACTTTTTGATAATATCCAGCTCTTGTTTTGGCACCCAGACTGCCCTGCTCGACGAGCTTCTCCAACTCCGCTGGCACGGTGAATAAAGCCTTCGATTCGTCGTTCTCGATGGCAGCACCCAAATTATCAATGACTGCCTTCATCACGTCCAATCCTACGACGTCGGCCGTTCTGAAGGTAGCAGACCTGGGATGACCGACCAGCTCACCGGTGAGCGTATCTACCTCTTCCATCGAGAATCCATGCTCACTTCGTTCGGACATCGCCAGCAGCAGGGCAAATATTCCAATTCGATTGCCGATGAAGTAGGGCGAATCCTTTGCAACCACGACCCCCTTTCCGAGATGAACTCTCGCATACTCAGATATTCTGGCTACGATGTCGGGGTCGGTGTCGGCGCCCGGGATGACCTCGAGTAATTTGAGGTATCTGGGAGGATTGAAAAAATGTGTGCCGAGAAAGCGTCTTCGGAACGAGGCACTTTTATCGCTGGTAATCGAGGCTATAGGAATACCGCTGGTGTTGGTCGAAATGATCGCTGTATCGCTCGCCACGGCTTCGATCTTTTCGAACAACGACTGCTTGATATCCAGTCGCTCGACGACCGCTTCAACAATCCACTCCGCGTCGGCCAGGCGGTCCATGTGCTCGTCCAAGTTTCCCAATCGGATCCGTTTGGCCGTTTTAGCAGTGAACAGGGGCGCGGGGCGCAGCTTTCCGGCACGCTTGAACGCGCCCTCCACAATCGCATTTTTTGGGCCTTCCGGGGCAGCGATATCCAACAGCTCAACTTCGAGGCCAGCGTTGGCGAAATGCGCGGCGATCTGCGCACCCATCGTTCCGGCTCCAACAACTGCCACTTTGCGAAACGGAAGTGCAGAATATGATGATCTAGAATCGTTCATTCCGGGGTCTCAGCTGCTCAAAGCTGATCTTCTGTGTATTGATGTTCGTCGGCGTAAAGCTTCTCAATCGCTTCGCTGAACGTATTTCTCACCTCCGCCCTCTTCACCTTAAGAGTAGGCGTCAGCAGATCGTTTTCAACCGAAAGTTCAGCAGGTACTACCGTAAATCGTTTGATAGTCGACCAGTGTGACATCCCCTCGTTGGCCTTGTCAACGATTCGGCTGATTTCACTCAGAATACGCTCATTCTGGCAGAGGGCGGGCAATTCAAGGGCTGACGAGATACCCAGACTCTGTGCGAGCGATCGCATGTTGTCTTCGCTGGGGAAGATGAGAGCCGCGGCAAATTTGTGACCCGATCCGATGACCACGCTCTGATCGATCAATGACTCGGCGGAAAGACGATTCTCCAGAGGCTGTGGCATCACGTACTTGCCGGTCGACAACTTGAACAGGTCTTTTTTGCGATCCGTAATCCTAAGAAACCCATCCTCGCTGAGTTCACCGATATCGCCCGTGTGAAGCCAGCCCTCTTCGTCAATCATCGCCGCCGTCCTGTCCTCATCTCTGAAATAGCCCGCCATGACATGAGGACCTCGAGTAAGGATCTCTCCGTCCACATCAATTTTGAGCTCCAGCCCTTCCAGGACAGTACCCACTGTTCCAGCTCGATTCGAATCTGGTCTGTTGAAGGCGATAACCGGACTGGTTTCGGTCAGCCCATACCCCTGTAGAATGGTTAGACCCGCGCGGTTGAAGACCTCCGCTATCTCCGAATTCAGGGCTGCTCCGCCACTGATGATCCAGCGGATCTTCCCGCCGAAAATTGCCCGCCACTTTTTATACACCAGCCGGTCCGCGGCGCCGAACATAGGCCCGGAACTAGTGGACTCCCTGCGAGCCCGATCCAAACCCCACCTTGCAATTTTTCCAGTCAGTCCCGTTGCACTTTGTGTTCGGGCAATGATCTTCGAATAGACCTTTTCCAGAACGCGAGGTACGGTCGAAATGATGGTGGGACGAACGGTGGAGAGATCTTCCACCAACCGATCTGGATGAGAAAAATACAGGCTCGTTCCCCTGGCAAGCGCGCCGTAGTACAGGGTTCGTGCGAAAACATGCGTCAAAGGCAGAAACGAAAGCATGACTTCTCCGCCCATTCCAGGTTTATAGGACTTGATACCCGAAAATGCCATCAGAGCATTTGAGCTAATGTTTTCATGCGTTAACATGACGCCTTTGGGTCGTCCAGTCGTCCCACTCGTGTATATTATTGTTGCCAGATCGCTGGGGTCGAGCCTGTCGGAGAGGGCGCGCACGTGCTCAGCATCATCCTGGATGAGTTTCCGCCCGCGGGAGCGCACATCGGACAGGGTCAGGAGAGATATTCCCTCCGGCACGCCGAGCGCTTTGATGTCATGGGCCGGTTCGGTGAGAATGATATGGGCAACGTCAGTTGGAAACTCCAGCGCTTCGATAAGTTCGTCGAACCGGTCGCCTCCGGACGCGATCACCGCGTGAACTTCCGCGTGATTGAGAACAAATTTTATCGTTTCCGGAGTGTGTGTGAGATAAACCGGCACGTCAATGAGGCCAGCAATCAGGCATCCCATGTCGGCCAGACAGAAATAAACGTCGCTTTCCTGATACAGCGCCACACGATCACCGGGGCGGAGACCGAGATCGAGAAGTCCAACCGCCAATTCTTCCGCGGCATCCTTGAAATCATTTGTAGAGTAGGCCTTCCACGATCCTTTTTCCTTTTGCACAAAAGCACGCGAATTCGGATGGGAAGCATTTGCGTGGTAGAGCAGAGACGGTAAGGTCCGTCCCAGGAATGAAGGCCGGCCCACATGCTTCGCTATGTTCGAATGTTCACTCACGAAATCCCAATATAGTTCTGTTCTCGCGCTGACTGTGCTAAATTGTATTCGATGTCGCACATCTTGCGGGCACTGAGCCCCTGATGCATTTACGACCTTTTTTCGACCACCTCATCACTTATTCCGAGATCTCTTATTCCGAGACTCCGAAGAATGTGCTGGTACGCACCCTCGATGAGTTGATCTGGATCAATTCGCTTGTCGACTCTTTCTGAAGAGAGCAGGGTTACCACGCCGTGCAATTGTGTCCAAACCAGATTTGCCGCCAAGAAGGAATCCATGTCGGCAGATGGTCCGTGGACCCGTCCCCCTTCAATGGCAGCCCCGATCAGTTCCAGGTTTTTCCTGGCCTTCCTGTACTTTTCCGCTGGATAGCGTTTGATGTACTCCGGATGCAGTACGTACATGATTTCGTAATATTCAGGACGCTCGAGGCCAAACGAGACGTATGCCCTGCACATCGCGAGAAGACGATCCTGAGGAACCGCACAAGAATCGTTTGCTTCCACGAGTCTCTCGTACAGCAGATCAACGCCCTCATCTATTAGGGCATGCACCAATTCGTCCTTATTTTCAAAGTACAAGTAGATACTGGTAGCGCTGTATCCAATTGTTTTGGCAATATTTCGCATCGACAACTGTGCGTATCCAGTCGTCGTCAGAAGCTGGCGGGCCGTATCTAGGATCAGGCGCTGCAGTCCGTTTTCTACGGTTTCAGGCATATTACAGGTAGGTTAACACTGTTAAGTTACTCTAAGTTGTTCGTCGTTACAAGTTTCAACCTGCATTATAGATATTTAGTCCGTCTTATAGATATTTAACTTGCCTTTTAGGTATTTCGCCAGCATTTGTGATGAATAGCCGGCGTTAGAAAAAATAAAGTACAGACAAAAAATGAGGGCGCGACTTCGTCGCGCCCTCATTTCAGTACTCAGCCGATCTGTTTTCTCAGTTACGACGCAGTGTCACGTTGCCAACCCCAGAGGATATCGATATCTCAGGTCCTCCCCCGTTGATTTCACCGCTGAACGACTTGGACATCCATTTTCCTCTCACTCGCAGGTCGTAGTCGGTTCGCGCACTCCCCATGCTCGAGCGCGCAGTTACGTCTGCACCCACGGAATCATCGACATACAGGGTAACATTTCCCGCACCCGTGCGGCCTTCAATGGATCCGTTCAGGTCTGCAATCTCGATATTTCCGGCGCCTGACCGGAATTCCACGTTGTAGGATTCTGGAACCCGAATGAAGAAACTGACTCTAAGATTGTGATTCTTCTTCCATCTACGCCAGGCTTGGCTTTCGTCATCTCTATCGAATCGAGTCTCAATGGTCACATCATCTCCTTCACGATCAAAAAAAGTGCTCGTGTCGGGCCAGCACCTCTTTCAGTTCGCGGTGATTCATCTTCAGCTGGCTCGCATATTGGACCAGCACTAAAGGAGAAAGGTTTGCAATTATACTGGATGTCAGAGAACATAAAAAGACCGTACCTTCCTGCCAATCAGTGATGAATGTGATTCAAACCTAGATAGAGAACTGGACGGGAAAAGTAACATGAATGCGAGACTCAATGTACTCCTGGCCCTAATGTTGCTTTTCCCTGCTTGCCGGAGTGATGAAACGGCTCCAAGGATCACTGTCCTCTCTATCAAGTGGAAATTGGTGTCTTCGTCCTTTGACCTGCCCGACGCGATAGAAGTGTGGGAAGGCACAGATGAGAATCTCCCTCTGAAGGCGTGGATGGCGAAAATTGACCTGAGTTCAAGCGATGTTCGTGTCGAAGTTCTCTCTTCGAATGATGAAGATGGACAACAATCCACGAGCGATTTTGCAAAAGAATTCGGTGCATGCCTGGTCGTGAACGGCGGCTACTTCAGGAAGGTAGACGAATCCTTCAGGCCGATCGGACTGCTGCTTTCCGGGGGTGACCTCGTTCATGCGGCAACTCCCGGAATCTTCAGAGGCGACATCCGATACGACGTGCATCGGGCCGCCATTGGTTTTGACAAGTCCAACAGGGCGGAGATAGGATGGGTCTCTTCTCGCGGAGACTCCGTGTTCTTATGGCAAGACCCGATCGACAATATGCCCGAGCTTCCGGGGCTAATGCTGTCAATCGACTCAAGCAGTGTCTGGGAGGTCACCAATGCGCTTTCTGGTGGGCCAGCATTACTCAAAGACGGTAGCAACCGAATCACTGTCAATGAGGAAGTATTCTTCGGTAGTTCGATTCCGGATATTCATCCCCGGACCGCCGCAGGGATCGGAGAAAATGGCGAATTGTTTATTCTGGTGGTAGACGGACGTCAGGGAGCCAGCCGAGGTGTTTCTTTGACGGAGCTCGCCGCGATCATGAGAGCTTTCGGGGTTAGAGACGCGTTGAATCTGGACGGAGGAGGATCATCGACGCTTGTCGTGCGAAACGAGCTGCTTAACAGTCCTGAGGGAAGCCGCTTCCAGCGCGAAGTCGTATCCGCGATTGCGATACACTGCGCTGAATAATAGTCGTCTTGCTGCAGGGGGCGCCATCGTCCACCAAACGCATTCAAAGGTGCGGTCAGGCCGCTGTTTCTGCTTTTCTCGCGAGCACTCTTACCAGATCAGGTCGGATATCAGTCGATCGAACACGCACAGGCATCATTTGGGATGCTTTCTCCCTGCTTTGGTCTCGGACCAGAAACGATACAAATACAATCACGGCGAGAGGGGGTAAAACAAATATCACGAGCAACAGGACTCCCTTTGTCACTGTTTGCATGTCTCTGACAACAATTCCTGTTACAGCCATCCACCACGCGATAACGGATACAAACATTCCGATCGCGGCGAAAAAGGTGCCGACGCCGCCTAGAAGTGTATAAATTTCTCGAAGCATGCGATGCGTAATGGTGGTGAAGCCTACAAGACTACGCTACGATTCCCTCCGAGCGAAGATGCAGGTCAACCACATATTCATGTCCGCTCGGCTGGCTGTCGTTGCCAACTAGCAATCACTCTGTTGTATCGGTGTAAACGGCCAAAACAAAACCCCGGGCGCCGAATGCGCCCGGGGTTTTAAGTCTATCTCACGACCTGTTCGTTACCACATTGACGCGCAATGCGCGGTCAGCGGCTGAAATCTGCCGATCAGGAAGCCTCAACAGTTTCTGCCGAGCCATCTCCTGAACTATCCGTTCCAATCGCAGCTTGAATTTCTTCATACTCAGTCTGCGATCCAACGATCAGATCTTTGTATTTCCGTTGTCCTGTACCGGCGGGAATCAGGTGACCAACGATCACATTTTCCTTCAGGCCGAAGAGTGGATCTGACTTCCCAGCAATTGCCGCTTCCGTCAGCACCTTCGTCGTTTCCTGGAAGGAAGCTGCGGAGATGAACGAGTCGGTTGCGAGCGCAGCCTGGGTAATACCGAGGAGCAGTGGTTCTGCTACTGCGGGTTGTGCATCCCGAACGACCACCTCTTTTTTATCCAGCCGCTTCATGGATGAATTAACTTCACGAAGGCGGCGACGATCCACAATCTCACTGATCGACAAATCAGAATCACCGCCGTCGATGACTACGAAGTTGTCATACAGATTGTCATTCATTTCTTCCAGGGCGAAGCGATCGATGTTTTTATCCTCGAGGAAGTTCGTGTCCCCCGCATCCTTCACCAGCACTTTCTGCATCATCTGACGCACGATGCACTCAATGTGCTTATCGTTGATCGTCACACCCTGCAGGCGGTACACTTCCTGAATCTCGTTGACCAGGTAAACCTGGACGGCGCGGGGCCCCAGGATTGCCAGGATGTTGTGCGGGGCAACCTGACCGTCCGAAAGCGGATCGCCAGCACGTACAAAGTCGTTCTCATGGACCAGCATGTGCTTCGTCATGGAAACCAGGTACGTCTTGGATTCGGTACCGTCGCGACTCGTCACGATTACCTCTTGAGAACCGCGCTTACGGCCTCCAAAGGAGACGACACCGTCGATCTCGCTGACTTTCGCCGGATCATTAGGAGTACGGGCTTCAAACAACTCCGTAACTCGCGGAAGTCCACCCGTGATATCTCGGGTTTTCGCAGACTGACGGGGAATCTTTACCAGAATCCGACCTGCCTGTACGGTGTCTTTCGCGTCCACCTGGATACGAGCTCGGACCGGCAGTGGATACTCCCTTTCCGTACCGTCCTTTCCTTTAATAAGAATGGCTGGTGTCAACGTGCGCTCACGGGTATCGATGACAACCTTTTCTTTATAACCAGTCTGTTCATCAGATTCCTCTCGATAAGTCACGCCTTCGATAATGTCCTGGTGGCCCACTTCTCCGGAAAACTCAGACATAATGACTGAGTTGTACGGATCCCACGCTGCCAGAACAGTTTCCTTATCTACCTTTTTACCTTTTGAAACGAGCACCTCGGCTCCGTATGGAATCAGATAGGAAATCAATTGGCGATCCCCATCTTTAGGATCAACAATCCTGA
>CALBJU010000175.1 GCA_937893205.1 uncultured Bacteroidota bacterium | reverse complement strand
AGTCGGATGTGATGCGCGAGCTGATCATGCGCGACGGACGCCGTATTGATGGCCGCGGCCTGACAGATGTACGTGATATATGGACAGAGGTCGGCTTACTTCCTCGCGTCCACGGATCAGCGGTGTTTACCCGAGGCGAAACTCAGGTCATTTCCAGTGTGACATTGGGAACCGGCAAGGATGTTCAGCCTGTTGATCAGATTTTCACCACTGAAGACAAGCCGTTCTTCCTGCATTACAGCTTCCCGCCGTTCAGCGTTGGTGAAGCACGATTCCTCCGCGGACCTGCACGGCGCGAAATAGGACATGGAATGCTTGCAGAACGTGCTCTTCAGGGTATGATTCCGAGTCAGGAAGAATTTCCATACACCATTAGAATCAACGCAGATGTTCTGGAATCCAACGGATCCTCGTCTATGGCGAGTGTTTGTTCAGGATCAATGGCAATGATGGATGCTGGTGTACCCCTTAAGAAACCGGTTTCCGGAATTGCTATGGGCCTCGTGAGTGACGGCAAGCGAAATGCGATTCTCACCGATATTCTAGGAACGGAAGATCATCTCGGCGACATGGACTTCAACCTCACAGGGACCAGAGATGGTATCACTGCGTGCCAGATGGACATCAAAATCGCAGGTTTGAGCCATGAATTGATGTCCGAAGCCCTTCATCAGGCTAAGGATGCTCGAATTCACATCCTCGACAAGATGGCAGAAACTCTCGCAGAACCTCGCGACGACCTGTCTGCTTATGCGCCTCGTCTGACACAGATCACGATTGATGCGAGCTTCATAGGCGCGATCATCGGCCCAGGGGGTAAAATTATCCAGGGTATCCAGAGAGAGACCAACACAACTGTTGAGATCAGAGAAGAGGAGGGTGTCGGTATTGTTGTAATTGCAGCCACGAATGGTGAGGATGCGGCAGCCGCTCTCGAAATCGTGAAAGGAATCGTAACCGTACCGGAAGAAGGTCAGGATTACGAGGGAACGGTTCGCAAGGTAGAAGGCTTCGGTGCCATCGTTGAAATCCTGCCTGGCAAGGAAGGTCTTCTCCATGTCTCGGAGCTTGATTACGGCTACGTTGACAACGTTGATGACTACGTTCAGGTTGGAGACAAAATCAAAGTACAGCTGATCGAAGTCCGGGACGACGGCAAACTGCGGTTCAGTCGCAAACCGTTTCTAGAGAAGCCAGAAGGCTACGAAGAACGTCCCCGTGAGCGTCGTGATGGCGGCGGCGGTGGACGTGGTCGCCGCGATGGCGGCGGTGGACGTGGTGGTCGTGATGGCGGCGGATATCGCGACGGCGGTCGACGATAACCTTCAGTCCTTTTCGCTGGCCTGAGATTCTGAGTAGCGGCGGCCATCAGGCCGCCGCTACTTCTTTTTAAGGTCAGCGCTCCCACCTCTAACTTCGATTTCCTGGCCGACAAGGGCCCGATCAGTGTCTCAGATGTATCAAAAAACTGTTCTTCCCAATTCTGTTCGCATTGTTACAGAATACATTCCTTCCGTGAGGAGTGTATCTGTCGGCGCATGGATCGGTGTCGGAAGTCGTGATGAATCGGCATCTGAGAGCGGAATGTGCCACTTCATCGAGCACATGGTGTTCAAGGGAACGACGCATCGTCGAATGCACCACATAGCTCAGCGACTCGAAAATGTGGGTGGATACTTGAATGCATTCACCGCGAAGGAATTCACCTGCTTTTACGCGCGCTGTTTGGACGAGCATCTTCCGCGGGCACTCGACACGGTTTGCGACCTGGTTGTCAATCCTGTATTTCCGGAAAAAGAGCTGGAAAGAGAAAAGGATGTAGTGGTGGAGGAGATGAAGATGTACGAAGACACTCCTGATGAGCGTGTTTTCGACCTTCTTGATGGTGCCCTGTACACGGATCACTCCATGGCTCGTCCGGTGATTGGTGTTGAGGACACGGTACGGGCCTTTTCTCGGGATGGCCTACTCGATTTTCTTGGGAGGCACTACACCGCGGAAAATATTGTTATCGCGATTGCTGGAAACGTCAAACACGACAGGGTGGTAAAGCTGATCAGCAAGCACTTTGCCGAGATGAAGGGCGGACCGACCCTGACACCACGAGATCCGATCAATGGATACACTCCGACCCAAATTGTGGATAAACGTCCGCTCCAGCAGGCCCACTTCATTCTGGCAACAAGGGGGCGCGATGTTCACGACCCTGAGAGGATCGGGCTATCCGTCCTGAATACGATTCTGGGTGGTGGAATGTCGAGCCGCTTGAATCAGAATATTCGGGAGAAATACGGGTACTGTTACAACATCTTCTCGTTCGCGAACATGCACTCGGACACGGGAGATTTCGGTGTTTATATGGGTACAGACCCTACGAAAGTCGACCACGCCACGAAATTGATCTACCGGGAGTTTGATCGGCTGGCCCAGAAATCGGTAACCCAGCGCGAGCTGGACCGGGCCAAAAGTCAGGCGAAAGGTGGAATAATGCTCGGACTTGAAAGTATGGGGAGCAGAATGATGCGCATAGGCCGCCAGGAATTATATTACGGTCGGTACTATTCACTTGATGAAATACTTGAGCTGGTAAACGGTGTGACCGTCGCAGACATCACTAAGGCGGCAGCGGACCTTTTCCAGAAGGATCAATTCTCTGAGATCAGATTGATACCTTCCGACAATAACGGATCTCCCACGGGCTAGACTGGCGGAATGAAAATCTTGGTTACCGGAGGCGCTGGATTCATCGGCTCGCATGTATGCGACGCCTTGATGGAGTCCGGCCATTCGGTGCACGTCGTAGACAACCTCTCTGGTAGCACTAGAAACACCGTTCCTGAAGGAGCCAGCTTTCATGAGCTAGACATTCGGGATCCGCTGATTCATGAACTGTGGGCGGATGAAAAATTTGAGGTATTGTTTCACCTCGCTGCCCAGATGGATGTTCGAAAATCTGTTGCGGATCCAGCTTTCGACGCCGACGTAAATATCAGGGGCATGTTAAACGTTATCGAAGCTGGACGATCGAACGGGCTCAGGAAGATCGTATTCTCGTCTACTGGCGGCGCAATTTATGGAGAGCCAGACTATACACCTCAAGACGAAAATCACGCTCTTCAACCACTTTCGCCTTACGGTATCACCAAGCTTTGCTCGGAAAAATATCTTCACTTTTACCGTGAGACTC
>CALBJU010000174.1 GCA_937893205.1 uncultured Bacteroidota bacterium | reverse complement strand
TGATCGTCCAGGGCTTGCGTTCGGCCCGCCACATGGCTGCATAAATGATATCGGGGTCGGCAGGGTTGAGCTCAATGTCCACACCGCCGGTTTTCTGGGACACAAACAGAATCTGCTCCCAGCTCTCGCCGCCGTTGATAGTCTTATAAATCCCGCGTTCTGGATTGTCTCCGAAGGGACTCCCCAGAGCGGCTACATATACGACCTGCGGATTGGTCGGGTGAATGACCACCGAGCCCAGCTGACCCATATCTCGCAATCCTTTCATTTCCCAGGTCTCCCCGCCATCGACACTCCGGTAGAGTCCCCGCCCGATGATCACGTTACTCCGGATTCCATCGGAGCCCGTACCAACGTAAACGATATTCGGGTCGCTGTCCGCGACGTCGATCGAGCCAATCGAGCCGGTATCAAACGCGCCATCGGAGACGTTATTCCATTCGGCCCCAGCGTCGGTCGTTTTCCAGACGCCACCACCCGTCGCACCCATATAGAAGGTCCGGGGTTGTGCCCTGTGTCCCGCTACGGCCGTGACACGGCCACCACGAGAAGGCCCGACGTATCTAAAGGAAAGGTCGTCGAATTGGCTGGCGAAATCCTGGGCGGAAACGGATTCAGACAAAACAAAAAACAGCACGCCCGTGAGAATGAAAATGCGTCTCATGATGGGGAGAGATGATTGAAAAACGGGAAGCGTAAACGTAGGGATCTCAACCTGATTGATCAACGAAAAAACCGCCCACCGCCAGTAGTGATCAGTTGGCCAATTCGAGGCCGAGCTTTTCAGCAAGATCTTTGAAACGCCGGTCATTGCGCATTTTTTCGGGCACCGAGTCATCTCCAATCATAATCAGAAGCGCGGACGGCGCAATCTCATATGCTCTGTCCAAGAGGGAAAACGCCGTATCCAGGTCTCCCAGGACGCCGTAGATGATGGCCTTTTCTTTCATGTTAGCCGCCGAATCTTCGATGTCGATAATGAGCGATACTGCGGCGAGCTCGTCTCCCGCGTTAGCGTGACCCCACGCAAGACCAAGCGTGATGTCTGTGTCTTCCGGACGAAGCTCGTGAGCTTTCTGAAGCGAGGCGATGGCTTCCGTCTTGCGACCCAGAAGGGCCAGCCCGTATCCAATGTTGTAATAGGACCATGCGTCATCAGGCTCCAGCTGAAGAATTTTCCTGGATTCGGCAATGGTATTCTCGTAGTCACCGATAAAGAAATACAGATCGGCCAAGCGTTGCCTCATTCCAATCGACAAGGGATCGAGTTTCAATGCTTGCAGGGCGTATTCCAAGGACTCTTCAGAGCGGCCAAGCTGGTAGAGGAAATTTGCATACGATGAGTACGGCCACTCATTTCCGGGATCCAGATCTATCGCAGTTAACAGATATCGCTCTGCTTCATCAAAATTCAGCTTGCGCCAGGCTTGATTCGCCATCGCCATGTGCGCCCAGCTCAATTCTGGATCCAACTCCATGGCCCGATCGGCGTGAAAGGACGCCGCCTCTGCCTTGTCCCTTTCAGTCCAGATTCCGCGCCTGATACCACTCGTATAGGTACCCGAGAGAGCGGCGTGTGCGGAGGCATATTCAGGCTCCAACTGGGTGACCCTCAGAAAGAGATCCGCTGCTTCACGCGTCTCTTCATTCGATTGGGCGCGCGACCCGAGGTAGCGCGCACGCGTCATCAGGTCGTAGGCCTCCTGACTGATGTTTGCATCCTGATTGAGCCGCTCTCGATCTGCGCTGGTCATTTCAGCCTCCAGGTGTTCGGCAATATCTTCCGCCACGCTTGTCTGAATGGCGAAAATGTTCTCTACGTTCAGCACCTCATCATACGTTTGGGACCAGAGCTGAGCGCCCGTTCCGGCACTGATCAGCGACACATTTACCCGGACGCGATCGCCAGCCTTTTGGACGCTCCCCTCCAGAACATTCTGTACACCCAATTCTCCGGCAATTTCAGCGATCGATTTGGTCGTGTTTTCGAACCGTAAGACGGAGGTCCTGGAAATGACAGTCAGTTCGTCAATGCGTGCCAACTGCGAGAGAATATCATCGTGTATTCCACCGGCAAAGACCGCCGTGTCTTCGGATTCTCCTCCCCTATACGTAAACGGAAGGACGGCGATGGATTTTGAGTCTGCGAGGGCGGGAGAGAAGGAGGCCGGTGATTCCTCTGGTGCGCTATCACCGAAAATGCCGCTCGCATAGACACCGATCAGCGAGAGGACGATGACAGCTGCGGCTACGAGTATATAATTCCTGGGGATTGTGCCAGACACGGCCGCAACCGGGGCCACCATTCGGGAGCTCGAGGATTCATCTCCCATTGCATCCCGTACGACGTCGACCGTAGGACGGGTTGTGGGATTTTTGTCAAGACAAGCGTCAATAATGCTGGCCAGAGGATCAGGAAGATCCGGATTGAGCTCCTGAGCAGGTTTGGGATCCTCATTCAGAATGGCGTACATGAGCGCCTGGTCATAGTCGACGACAAACGGTTTATGCCCCGTGGCCATCTCATACAGAACCGCGCCAAGCGACCAGACATCTGAAGCAGCCCCGACCTCAGCGCCTTTCATCTGCTCTGGACTCATGTAAGCTGCAGTGCCGACGGTTGAGCCGACGACGGTCAAATCGATTCCATCTGCGAGTTTCGCGAGCCCGAAATCGAGAAGCTTCACTTCATGGTCTTCCGTCACCATGATGTTGGCAGGCTTGATGTCACGGTGCGTGATGCCCGCTCGATGAGCCCGCTTTAACGCCTTGCTGAGCTGACGCCCGACCGAATACACGTCCTCAACCGATTGCGGCGACCCATCCAAACCGTACTTCAGGGTCTGGCCACTGTAATAAGCCATCGCGATGAACAACTCCCCCTCGTCCGTTTCTCCAATCTCGAAGATCGTACAGATGTTCGCATGATCGAGGCTTGAGGCAGCCTGTGCTTCCTGGATGAATCGTGCTTTGGCGGTTTTGTCTTCATTCAGGGAGGCCGGAAGAAATTTCAGGGCAACCTGACGGTTCAGCTTTGTATCGAGTGCTTTGTATACAACACCCATGCCGCCCTGGCCCAGCTTTTCCTGAATGTTCGAAATGAGCTACTCGCTTGCCGGTCATGTATCTGACGAAGATTTGGGAAGAACCGCCAAGGTACTGGTAGGCGGTCAACAGTACCAAACAACTTTGGGTGGATTTAGGCTTCACACGGAAGCCACCATCTTTCCGCGTGAACTTGATAGTTGAAGGCCTTCAATCGGCGTTTTTCGGCTATTTTTTGGGTATTTTTGGGGTATTATTGTGCCCCCACTTTTGACCTCCGTTCATGCTCCATCTTCTCTCAAATGCCTCGGTATATGCACCCCATTTTCTGGGACTGCAGCACATCGTTGTTGCCGGAGAAAAGATTGTATACCTGGGTGCGGAGCGGCCACAAATGGATGCTCTGCTTGAGGTTTCAGAAGTTGATCTGAAAGGCGCTCGCGTCGTTCCCGGGTTTATAGATGCCCATGCCCATGTGACGGGAGGTGGCGGAGAGGCCGGGCTCGAAACAGCCGTTCCGGCACCAGGCCTGAGTGAGTTCACGCAGGCAGGAGTGACGACCGTGGTTGGGCTGCTCGGGACCGACGATCTCATCCGCAGCACTTCATCGCTTATCGCGCGCATCAAGGCCCTCCGAGCCGAAGGGATGAGCGCGTACGGATATACGGGAGGATATCATGTGCCTCCCACGACGCTGACCGGTTCGGTCCGTAGCGATATCGTGCATATCGAAGAGTTGATTGGAGTGGGCGAGCTGGCCATCTCCGACCACCGTTCGAGCCAGCCTTCCGTGCAGGAAATCGTCCGGATTGCAAGCGAAGCGCATGTGGCCGGCCTGATGACCGGTAAAGCGGGAGTGGTACACTTCCATGTTGGAGATGGCCAGCGCGGCCTGGAATTCCTGTTCCTCGCCATTCAAGAGACGGAACTGCCGGCGCGGGTGTTCTATCCCACCCATGTTAACCGGCGCAAAACCCTGTTTGACGAAGCCTGCTCGCTCACTGCGGAGGGATGTACGATTGATATCACCGCATTCCCCGTCGAAGAGGGTGAGGACGCCTATTCGGCTGAAGACGCATACTTGCGATACGTGGACGGAGGCTTCTCACTGGACCAGGTAACCATCAGTTCAGACGGCGGAGGCTGCCTGCCCGTCTTTGACGCTGAGGGAAATGTCACGGAGCTCGATTATGCTCGCGCTGCTTCCCTCCCTGAAACACTCAGTAGGCTCGTCGAGTCGGGCATGGACCTCGAAGTGGCGCTCTTACCATTCACCGCGAACGTGGCTCGCATCCTGAAACTGGCAACCAAAGGAAGCATTGCGAAAGGCATGGACGCCGACCTGGTTGTCCTCGATGATTCGCACCGACCATCATCCGTCATGGCCCTTGGGGCGTGGCACCTTTTAAACAGTAAAGTCCTCATTAAAGGAACGTTCGAATAAAATTTATGACCATGCGTCCAGCACTCAGCACCGGAGATTCTCAGCGCGGATACCTGATTCCAATCGGGGGCGCCGAGGAAAAAGAAGTCAGTCCGGTCATTCTCGAGCGTTTTGTGAAGCTTTGCGGCGGCGCGGATGCCAATATCGTCGTCATCCCAACTGCATCCCGCCTCGTGGACACCGGCTCCATGTATGTGGAAGTGTTCGACGAACTGGGCGCCGGGCATGCGAACTACTTTCAGCTTAAAACTCGGGCCGATTGTGAACGTCCCTCCTATCTGGCCCGACTTGATGAAGCTACGGGAATCTTCATTACGGGCGGCAATCAGCTTAGACTCTCGACCATTCTCGGGGGCACCCTGATGGCTAAAAAGATCCGGCATCTCAACGCGCACGAAGTGCATGTCGCCGGGACAAGCGCAGGAGCCGCCATCCTTCCGGAACACATGATTGCCGGGGGCGATTCGGGCCCCACGCCGACTCTAGATAAGGTGGTGCTGTCTCCGGGACTGGGTCTGACCAACTCTCTGATGATCGACCAACATTTCCGAGAACGCGACCGTCTCGGCCGGCTTCTGACTGCGCTGGCTTACAATCCGTTCGCGTGTGGACTCGGTGTCGACGAAGACACGGCTGCCTTCATCAATCCGGACGGTGTTTTTGAAGTCGTCGGTACGGGAGGCATCACGGTCGTCGATCCTTCTGAAGTGGAGTACTCCTCCATTGCAGAAATCAGAAAGAAAGAAGTT
>CALBJU010000173.1 GCA_937893205.1 uncultured Bacteroidota bacterium | reverse complement strand
TGTATGAACGCCTCTCTACCATGACGGAACACGTTTCCAAGATGGGAAGAGGGCTTAATACGGCGGTTACCAGCTACAACAAGGCGGTACGCTCGATGGAGAGTCGCGTCTTGGTATCGGCTCGAAAATTCAAGGAGCTCGGTACGTCCACTTCCAGCGAGCTGTCAGACCTCCCGCAACTTGAAGTGACACCCAGACAGATCGAAGCCGGAGAAGAGATAGAATCCGTGGACTAGACTTGTGTGAGTCCTAGCTCAGGGCAAGCGCAAAACTCGCATCTGAGGACTTCATCACGAACCGCACCATGGTTGTCCACGCGTCCATCTCCTGCGACACCCGCTTCTTGAGATCGGCGATCTTGGCCTGAAGAAGTTCTACTTCTTCGTCCCGCAAATCTTTCATGCGCTGATACTTGTCCGAGGCAGTCTTGAGGATATTCAAGTTCTGCGTGAGAGACGTAGCAGCATCTTCGATACGCTGCATCCAGGCTTCGTGATCAATCTTGTGGGACAATTCCTGAATTCGCGCCATCATCAAATGCCGATCGGCTGCGACCAATTTTCTTTTGATCGTCAGGTGATTGACCTTCTTCAGATCGTACGCAAGACCAAGCTTGCTCAAGAACCAGATCACATATTTGGGAGGATCGAACTGATACCAGCGGACGCCATTTCGGTAATCACCCGCGAACGTGTGATGGTAGTTGTGATACCCTTCGCCAAAAGTGAAAAAGGACAGCACAAAATTATTAACGGACGTGTGCTCCGTGGAGTACGGTTTGGAGCCCCACATGTGCGCCAGCGAATTTATAAACCACGTGCAGTGATGAACAAAAAACATGCGCACCAACGTCCCGACCACGAATGAACCGAGAAGATCGCCAGTGAATGCCCATAGGCCCAGAAAGGCGATGGCGTTGGCAGCGACCATCAGGTACTGGTAGTATTTACTCTGGAATTGGAGAGCAGGACGCTCGATGAGATCATGAATCACCCTCTTGTTCAGCTCGGGACGTTTCTTGAGCATCCATAACATGTGTGAGTGCCAGAATCCGTCTGGTGCACTGTAGGGATCGAGTTCCGAATCCACATGTCTGTGGTGCATACGATGGTCGTGAGCCCATGAAAAAATGCTTCCTTCAGTGGCAAGAGTACCCCAAAAACCGAGCACCGCCTCAATAGCCGGATGCACTTTATAGGTCTTGTGGGCATATAGACGGTGATATCCCATCGTGATTGCAAGAAGACAGAGGGCTCCAAGGGCTACGGTACCCCAGATCAAAGACGCTGACGCATCAGCGACGATGATGTAATAGGGGAGGAGAGCCAGTAAGAGGAGGTGGTAGCCAAGGAGGAATAGAGAGTTGGTCCAATCAATGGACCATTTACGCGCTGTGGCGTCTTCGGTGTTATTCATATATCGGTTACGACCTGGAGGTCCTGGAGTTTGGGTAGAGATCGAACGAACCTCTACGTAGCCGAAAGATAAAGGTAACATCTCTTCTGGACAAAGATCGACGGGAGAATCATTCGCCTGGCGGCCAATTCGGAGAAAATTCTAGAATTAGCGTCCCTAAATGGTCTAAAACGTACAAACAGGTGCCGGCTGGACAAATCGCAGCTGGAAGCACACTAACGGGCGTCATCTGGATGAATTGTTGCTCTAAGCGCACGAAAAATGACGACGAGATCCAGCCATAGCGACCAATTGCGAAGGTAATAGGAGTCAAAGTGCTCCATCATGTCGGTGTCGGTAGCCACGCGTCCCGCTACTGGCCATAATCCGGTCATTCCTGGGCGTACCTGCACTCTCATCGTGCGGATTCGCTCGGTCAACTCCCGATCATTGTAATCGGTAAGGGGGCGAGGCCCGACAAGCGACATCTTGCCGAAAAGCACGTTCGCAATTTGTGGAAGGTTAACGAGCGAGAACCGGAGCAGAAAACGTCCCATCCTCGTGAGTCGTGGGTCATTCTTGAGTCTGAAGTTGTATTCCCACTCTTCCCGGAGCAAAGGGTCTGAATTGAGAGCATCCTTAAGCACTTCTTCACCGTTTAGAACCCTGGTCCGCAATGTCCATGCTCTGAACTTCTCACCACTTTTACCAATCCTCTCCTGGGCAATAAATGGATTGTGACGGTCTTCCAGCCAAACCATGAAGGACAATATTCCGACAGCTGGCAGCCAGATTGGAGATGTGAGTGCGGCGGTACTAAGATCAAATGCACGTTTGGTGAATCGCGAGAACGGACCCGCAAGATTCAAGGCTATGCGTAATCCCAGCGTGCTTCCCATATCGACCGTGCCAGCCCACATTGATTGCAACTCGCTCAGATCGGGGATGATGATGACGCTCTGATAGTTGGAGAGGGGTCCTTCCAAAAGCTGCCTTCGATAGTCTTGCTCTATATCGCCCATTGCCAGAATGGCGACCTGTGCTTCCGGTAAGACCAGGTTAGTGTCTCCCAGCACAGGAATTCCTTTCAGGTGCGCACCCCAGAATGCAGGATGATCGTCCATGAACGCAATGGGTTTGTATCCCAATCCCTTTTCTTGCTCGAGATATCTTGCCAGATCGCGGCCGATCTTTCCAGCGCCGTAGATGACAACAGGCAGACCGTACTGGTCGGACTTGATGAGGAGCGTCTTCACAATGTGCCGCACAGCGGGTACTATGAAAAGACTCAACGCAAGCGCAAACAACAGAAAGAACCGACTCGATTCGTCGCCTAATTCAAACCAGAAAAGGAGGACCGCTGATAAGACAAATACGCCAATCAATGTCAGCGTCTGTCTTCGCAATTCTTCAACCACTCCCAGGCCCCATCCGGGGTATAATTTTCGAGACAATGCGCTCAAAATTCAAATTGGCAAAACGAGTCCCATCCACCATTCAAAGGGAGGTCCCCCTACCACCAAATACCGCAACGAACCGGTCACAAAGAACACGGTGGTGAGAGCCAGCAGGTCACCCAGCATCAGAGAAATCGTGTTGTAAAGACGGCGATACTTGAAGGCCATAGGTGGGGTGTCATCACCAAGGCCACTACTCGCACGCACGGACTTATCGATCATGTGATCGGAGAGTTCCATGTTTTCGAGGAGGCAATCTGAGCCGAGTTTTCTCTTCGATTTCCGATTTCTTACCAGTTCCATGTGCCTTCCGGGGGTGACGATGCCGCTTACAGCTTTTCTACCGCACTTATCGTACCAAATTGCGACCGACCCCGGTTTAGAGCAATGAAGGCTGCAATAGGCCTCTTTTCAGACGAAAAAGAGGACCGAAGATCGTTTTGAGACTCAGCGGACTATCAGGACAGGGTGGGATTTGTCAAATGCGAGTCCACCAAAGCTGCTGACCTGGACTCTGAAGTAATACACGCCCGCGGTGAGTCCAGAAACGTCGACTCGATCGAGGTACCATTGCTGAGCCTCCTGAAATCCCAAGTCAGTCTCATACACAATCCTTCCCAGAGCGTCGTACAGAGTCGAACTGACAATTCCATCAGCGGACAGGAAGTATCTGAAATTGATCGAGCTGGAAGCTGGATTTGGGAAGGTGGAAGTCAGGAGATAATTAGAGGGATTGGCAATCTGCAGTTCAATCCGAGCCAATTCCTGTCGGCGTCCATCAGATCCGCTTGCAATGAGCAGGTAAATAACTTCTGATTCGCCCGCAAGAGAGGCGTCAATAAATGAGAATATGGACAGAGCATCTAGAATGATGGTGCTGGTTCCCTGACTGGTAATTCGTTCCACCTCCAGCGATTCGATGCCGAAGTCTTCAGTTATGCCCCACTCAAGATCGACTACACCGTCATCACCAACAGAGGCGGTAATGGTGCCTTCTCCTAGTGGCTCATTTCCCGTTAACAATAGCGCGTTGACATTTGATATCAACTGGGGTATGAGGACGTAGTTGTTGTCTCCGGGGCAAGCGGTGCTGCTGAAATCGCGGTGTCCTCGAATCATCGTCGGAGCAACGCCATATCTCTCGCTGAGGAATGAGAATAACGTGATATAGGTGTCAAAAGCTGCGGGGGTGATTTCCTGTTCGCAAAAAGATCCCTCCGGAGGATGGTAGCAGCCCATGATGACTACGCCGATGTTGCCAGTGTTGTGGCCGCCAACGTGAGCACCCCGGGTCAGTATTGGCACTTGAGAGAGCGACGTACTACTGTCCATGAATGGTCTGCCTTGATAGAGACGTCCACCCCGGTCGATGGCGAACTGGTATCCGATATCACTCCAGCCTCTGATATTCTGGTGAAGATCCTGCATCGCACGCATTTGAGCTTCGCCTTCTTCGCGGGTTTCCGCAGAGTAACCGGCTGCGTGATGCCATGTCATGAGATCGTAAGAAGGGCTGGCCAGATTTGCGGGAGTGCCTCGAAACGGCTGGGCGTTCCACTCCGCGCGGGTTATGAGCCGAGGGGGAATGATGGCTCCAAACTTTCTCCCGATAATCGGTAGCGTCACTGGTGCCGGAAGTAGATCTTCATCCCGCGAATTGTCGAATGTGCCCGCATTTCTAATGACGACCACTGTTTCGGTCGAAGCACTTACTCGAAACTCGAATCGATCCGCCTGAACGCGAGACTCCTGTCTGTATCCCGCCACATACGTGCCTCCGGTTGCTGATGCAACAACATAGGCAGGTGCCCATTTTGACCAGATGCCTTCGAACCGGAATCTGAATTCTGCTAGGAAGTCACTGGAAGAACTACCAACCTCTGTAACAACTCCCGTAAAGGAGACGCTGGAAACATCACCTTCGCTCGATACCAACGTGCGTTTTCCGGCTACAGAGCTCGTCTCCGCTGTAAGAGGCGTGAACGAATCCACCAGGTCGCCAATCACCTGGGCCCGGGTCACGTTCGCGGAAAAAAACAGCAGAAAGAATGCCAAACACGAGAGTCGTTGCCTCATCACCATACGCATTCAGTACTTCGAGAATGGTTTATAAAAGCCCCAAAAGAGCTTTAGAAATAAAGATTGAGCGTGTACCAGTGGGTCTGCTCCAGACGACCAAAATCCGCATACGCGTAATCAAAACTGGCGCGGGTCGAGCGGTCAATCCGAAGATTCAATCCGACTCCCCAGGTCAGACCCTGTTCACCGTCAACCTCAAAAGCGTTCCGGTAACCGCCGCGAATCGCGAAGAGGTCCCTGAAATTGTACTCCATTCCCATATTGAGGTATTCACTGTTGTCATTTGGATGGGCGGCATCTGTCATCACAACAACGCGGTGATCGGCGGTATTCATTGCATCCCATGCGAGTCCAACACGGAACAGTAGTGGAAGAGGGTGGCGATCTACGAGGTATTCGGAATTGACGATCTCCACATTCCCCTCCTGAAGCGGTGATGGGTCTGTGCTGAAAATGATGTCACGCCCACTCATCTGCATTTTGGGACCGAAATTGGCCATGCTCGCTCCAAGTCTCAACTGCCTGAACGGGGTCGTGAATAACACTCCTACGTCGAACGCCATGGCCGATGCAGAGCTGTGCCAGATCGTCTCGCGGATGAATTTGACGGTCGTTCCAATGGAAAAACGGTCAGTTAGGGCACGCGCAAAGGATAATTGCAGAGCCAGATCCTGAGCCTTGAAAAATTCTCCAGTACCGTTCGGGTCTGATACCGTGCGAACCTTCATTTCCCCTGAATCCAGGTAGATAAGGCTGGCCGCAATGGTGCCGAGAGAGCCAATTCGGAATCCGAAAGCCGCATAGCTGTAGCTGATATCTGCCAGGTACTTCGTATGCGAAAACTGTACGGCCCCGCCCTGAATATTACTGAGGCCAGCTGGATTCCAGTACAGAGCAGAGAGATCGTTGGCTTCAGCTACAAAACTTCCGCCCAGGGAAATGGCTCGCGCACCAACCCCGATTTTCAAAAACTGAGCGGCCGTGGTACCGGTCCTGGTGATGGTTCTGGTTTCACCTCCATCCGCGAGGCTTTGCGAGTGTGCGTGGCCGACTATCAAGAAAGAAAGAGCAAGTCCAAAAACTGTTGTTGCGAAGTGGCCTGATTTGAGTAGGGAAGGGTTCATTTGATCACCGCAAATTTACCGATAAAGGATCCTTCATCTGACTCAACATGAAAGATATACAGGCCGTATGCGATATTCATGTTGTCTTTTGTCCTGAGATCCCAAAAGGCTTTTCCGTCATCGAGCGTACTGTTGTGTTCAATCACGTCAACGAGCTCTCCGCTCAAACTGTAAATACGGATGGTGCACCGGCGCGGTACGTTGGCAAAGTAAAGTCGTCGATCACCCCGCTGTGCTCGCGATACCGGGTTTCGAGGTTCGAGTTCGTTGGTGGCCACGTAAGGATTAGGCACGACGAAAATATCCCTCAGCTCTTCTCTTTCGAGGTCCGCATCTGCTCTGGCAGCGATGGTACTGAAGCGGAACGTATCTGCTTCCGTAAATGGCTTGAGTGTTCTGATGAAGAACACGTCGCCGGTCCCTGGAAAACTTCCGTTGTCACTGAAGCTGACCTGCCAACTCGCAGTCAGCACACCGTTCGGAACATCTAAAAATATTACCGGCTCGTTTATATCCCATACGTTGTTTCGATTCAGATCGGTCGCGAATACTTCGATCTGCTGGTTGGCCTGCGTCAGATTTACCACACGGAAGGGCAAGGGAATATTGTTCGAGAATCCCGTGCTGATCATGGAATTATCGAACGTGATTTCGTAATCAGCAGGCTGCGGTATTCGTAGGGGACCGGCCCTCGCAATTCCTACCTCGAATTCAATGTTTTTGCCGCCTGACGCCCAGCCCGTCTGCTCCAGGTCCAGTTCCAGGTCCACATTCTGGACGAAAAGCTGCAGTCCATCAAATATGGGGTTTGCCTCTTCGCCATCCAGAAGGTTGCTGTCTGCGACGGGGTAGTAGCGAAACGAAGCGCGCAATGTCTCGCCGTCCGATATCGAGCTTCCAACGATCTGGATAGATCCAGAGATCGGGTTCAGCACATAATCTTGTGGAGCGGTCAAAACGGCTCCATTTTCGCGGGTCAGAAGGAAGGTGTCGGCTCTGATATTACTGAAGCCGAGAGGGCTTGTTTTTCCAGGCACAGCCGAGAAAGTAGTAGTGATTGTGTTTCTGTCCTCGACCCAGTAGGACGTACCGACTACGGGTATGTCCTCGAACGAGAGTTCATAGTTGGCTCCTGCCTTTACGGCAAGTTCGTCTAGTATCCTTATCGATATTTCACCGGAACCATGACCCGTTTCATGGAACACTCCGCCCGAAGTCATATCAATCGATGGCGCGACATAGCCTGCGACCCGGGGTTTCGGAACGACTACTGCAGTATTCGTATCGAATATGAATGAGTCGGTTACGGGGTTAAACGTAACTGTCTTACTCGTTTCGCTCGGAGGGATTCCGTTTATAAATTGAGCGTCGAGACCAGGGGCGAATCCCCGATCGTAGGCCGTGACCCCATAATAATAGGTCTGCCCATTAACTACATCTGTGTCCTCGTAGGTGTGAAACAGTCCGGTATCATTACCTAGATTGTAAGCGACTCCGCGCCGCGGGAAGACGATGGGGCTCGGTCCGGTCAAGCCGTTAATGAGATCAAACCTGGCTTCAACTCCAAGTTCATTGACCAGAGGCTGAAACAGGAATTTCGAGCCGTTGATGTCAGTGATTGTTTGTTGATCACTGAATTCATGGTCGGTGGACCTGTAAACTGCGTACCCCTCGAAATCTCGAGTCCGCGAGAGTGGGTCCACCGAAAATTCCGATCGATCGTCCCAGTAGAGGGTGACCTTTTCGTCTCCGGCTACCGCCGTGAGTAGGGGCTTATCCGGAGGTCGTGCGAAGCGGTACCCAACGTCGAAAATCTGCTGCACAGTTTCGGCATTAAGGCGGAGGTCTGCCAGATTTTCCCCAACGATCAGTGCGATAGAGAATCGTTTCGTTTCTCCCGCGCGCATCGGGAAACTGCCAGATCCGTACAAGAAAACATAGTCGCCCGGTTCAGATGGAACGGCATCAAAACGACCCGGCTCGACCCAGTCCCATACCCGCTCATCATCCCTGATATTTGAACCTGCAAAGCGCGGAGATGCGAACGACGTCAGTCCGATCATGTCCGATTCATCGATGTCCGTAAACTCGAAGTTAGGCTCTCCGGGCTTTCTAATATCGAACTGGTCTCCGGCGGTGGGGAATCCATCTCCTTCTCCCATGTCTCCCGTTCCCGGAATCCCATCTATTCCAACATCGTCCTTCTCTGGATCCCAGTCATTGTCGTTGTCAATGCCGTCGGTCCAGGATTCATCGACCATGCCATCTCCGTCGTTGTCGATGCCGTCGCCGGGATAGAAAACACCTCCGATTATTTCATTTCCGAGGCCGGGACTTTCCAGAAACTTGTAGCCAAAATAGCCAGGGACTCTACCCGGGACGTCTCCGATCTGATTATTGTCCCACGCAAAAACCATATTTCGTTGCTGATCGAACCTGGCCAGATCGTCCTGCCAGTCTCCCGGGCCACCGATATGGGGATCTCCCCACATTCCAAACGTCACCTTTTCGAGGTCCGTATCACTTTTATTGGAAATTTTGTAGATGAGAAATATGGCGTCTTCTGCCAGCGGATTCGCCCACTGATAGAGCCGTACTTCTATCTCAAGTCCAAGGCCCTTTTTGGTAGAATCGCCAACGAATGGATAGTAGTGGAATTCTTTATTTCCATAATCATTCATGAAATAGAGTGCTTCCTTGTCGGCGTTTGAAGAACCTTGCTGGAGGGCACCTGGCCAGACATATTCTTTCAGGTTTTCATTATACCAAGACACCGGCCATGAATCGGGTTTGCCGTCCAGATCGGTGTCTGGGGCATCCGAAGTGGGAATCTGATTCGAAAATGGGCTGACGACTTCGATCCCCTCGAAATTTCCTACCGGTTCGGCACACGGAATGGGCTGCCATCCCCATCGTTCAGATCCATCGGGTGATATCTCGGCTCCGTTCGACGTGATTCCATCTGAAACGATATGCATCACCCACACCGGCTGGCCATTTTCGTCCGTCACAACCGTGCCATTTTCATCCCGAAGAATGACGCTTTTGGGGTCTTTATGCCCAACATCTACAATTTCAGCGGCTACAAAGGGTCCGAACTCATATCCGTAGCCAAGGCCATTCCAGACGATATCGGTAATCGTGTTACCCGGAGAGGAGATTGAACCGAAGTTCAGAATCTGCGTCGTGATGCGATTGCCGTTCAAAATAGCATCGCGGCGCTCTGTCGTATCCTCAAAACAATCCGCTGGTGCGCTCTCACCGCCCTTGGCTGACTGACGGTCGAACCAGCGTTTCTGCTGGGAATAATCCCAGCCGCGCTCCCGATTTTGAGCTTCCACCGAAGTTGAGAGCATCAGGAGAGAGAGAACTAAAACTAAACATTTCAGGCAGCCAGCAAGTGTGATAGTACGATTCAACATGATGTGAACAGGATTTAGAATGACAGGGTTGCTCCCAGTCGTATTTCTCTCGGCGAAGTGTAATAATGGGGACGAGTATTGTATTCGTCTAGATCATGGATGCCTGGCATGCCGTAGGCAGGCTCCCAACTTGCGTGTACGCCACGATCTCCGTTCAACGAGTAGGTAGCCCGACCGGTATCGCTGAAAACAGTACGCTCATTCAGGATATCGAGCACATTGAAGATTTTGACGAACACCCGAGCGGACCCTCGAGCCGAAAAATCCATGTCGTAGTACAGGTGTGCGTCCAGCTTGAACAGGCTTGGCTTGCGTTCCTGATTGGGAAGTTGGTCTATTTTTTGGTCAAACAGGAGGGGTGTGTACGGATATCCGGTGGAGTAGGAGGAAATGAAAGACGCGCCCCATTTTCCCGGCTTTGTAAGCGTGAGCGTACTGGAGAGAATATGGCGCTGATCATATCCAAGGGGAATCAATTCAAGCTCATTTTCTCTTCCAGACAGCGAGTTGAAGAAGAAGGCATTGGTCTGGTTATTGTTGCCTTCTGCAATCTGAAAAGTATAGTCAAAGGTCGCAGACACCAATCCTGTTCGAGTGCGCCTCTTGGTTACAGAAAACGTCACTCCCTTAACGTTTGCATAATCTCGATTCAGATAGATACTGTACAGGTCTTCGCCCGCGATGGTGCTGAATCGTATGGTCTGAAGGGCCAGATAGTCTCTGATATCCTTGTAGTAGCCCGTGATATCGAAAGCAATATTATCTGTAATACCCTGCTGCAGTCCCATTTCATACTGCACTGTTCGTTCAGGGCGCATGTTGGTGTTACCGAACGTCGGTGCACTGGCCAGATCGAATTCAAATTCCGGATTGAGGTACAGATTCCGGAGGCGGGGCATTTGTGCGAAGTGCCCGTAAGAAAAATGAATGATGCCGGTGTCCGTAATCGGGAAAGAAACGCCGAGGCGGGGCATCAGCAAAATACTGGCATCTGCGGTTTGGAGGTCTGAATTTTTTCCGAATGGATCGAGTAGATCGGGGAAGTAGAGGCCGTTTGGATTGAAACGTTCAAATCGAAGGCCAGCGTTTATGATAAAGTCTTCGAATTCGAGTTTGTCCTGAGCGTAAAGACCGAATTCGGTTACTTTTTGACCTTCATATCGATCGTGCGCGGGGGTGTTTACATCCGGAACAGTTGGCTCTCGGTACTGATCGCCGTCGTAGAGAACGATGAAATTTTCTCTATCGAGAGAGTGTCTTTGAAGCTCAACTCCTGCCTTGACTTCGTGAACTGCACCAATTTGAATGGTATAGTCCCCTTTCATGCGAAGGGATGTGGTTGCTTCCCGGACATGACGTTTTTGATTGCCGCCAAACACGAAGTGATTTCCAGGGAATCCCACGATATCCCCGCTGGAGACGTACAGGGGGCTCAACGGATCTTCGTAGAGGAACGTGCGCTCTTCATTTGTGGCAAGCGACACTCGAAAGATGTAGAATGACCGATCCGACAGCGTCTGTGTCCAGTGCAGGCTGTGGTTGAAGCTGAGGTCTCTGAAAGTGGGGGTACCGTCTGGATTGTACTTGTAGGCGAAACTGTAGAGCTTCCTTTTGGCCCCATCCATGAGGAAGGAATATTCCAATTTGGCGCCTGGAAATGGTCGAGTATTCAACTTTGCAATGATGTTTCCGCTCTGTCTGGGGTTCAGGGCGACATCTTTGCCCGGTATTTGTTCACCTTCTGCATACTCGTACCACGGCTTACCGTGCAGCTCGTAATACCAGAGCGGTCCATCGTAGCCCGGTATGAATTCCTGGATGTCTTCCAGCAGACCCAAATCGCCATTGAAGTTTGCCGAATCCGAAGGCAGGTGCTCGTTACGTCCAAATATGGTCCCTTCGTTTTTGTCAAAGCGGCCTGAAAGGAAGAACTTCACCTTCTTGTAGAAGGGAAGGGGTCCGGACAGCGTTGCTTCGGCCGTAAAGACGTTTAGACTCAGATTGCTGGAGCTGGTCGGCGCCCCAAAGATCCCGTCGTGTTTGGTGAAGTTGTCTCCGCCGTAAAAACTTACCGAGCCCTCCAGGCGGTCATTGCCTTCCTTCGTGACAAGGTTTACAATGCCCGACATGGCTTTTCCGTATTCGGCATTGAACGCGCCCGAAATCACGGTCATTTCCTGAATTGCATTTGCTGCAAGAGTAGTGGCTAGGCCATTGGTCTCGAACGGGTTTCCGACAGACATTCCGTCCACGAGGTAGGAGATCTCGTTGCTACGACCACCTCGAATATGAATCTCGCCCCCTGGGCCCTGGTTGACGCCTGCCTGGGTTACCAAAACACCGAAAAAGCCTTCAACGGGTAGTACTTCGATGTCCTCCGCCACAACTGTCCGCCTGGAAGACGTCAGGTCCTTCTGCACCATCGGTCGTTCGGCGCGAATAATAATCTCTTCACCCTCGATCACCTGTTCGCTCATTCGAAGATTATATCGGGTTGTCTGACCTGTGGTTGCCCGAATTCCAGAAATCACCTGTGTCGCAAAACCGATGTAGGAGAAACGAAGAGAGTAATCGCCTGGGCGCACATTCAGTATGATGTAGTTGCCATCCAGATCCGTAGTAGCACCCTGAGTTGTGCCATCTATGACAACGTTCACGCCAATGAGCGATTCTCCGGTTCGCGCATCGTTGACCCTGCCCGCAATTTTGCCCTGACCAACTACCAGTTGGGCTCCCAGAAGGACGAAGAGAGCGAAAACAGAGCTTATTCTACGCATATCAAGCGTTTTTTAACTCAATAACCGACCAAACTCGACCGATCAGCAAGGACAAAGTGCAAGAATTGGAAAAAAAAGGGGAGGCCCGGAAGGGCCTCCCCTGAGTTTTCGTGAAGACGGGCTATTTCAGAAGAACCATGGTCTTCGTATGGGCAAAATTTCCGAACTGTAGTCGATACAGGTACGTGCCGCTGGCAACCTGTCCGCCTGCGTCGCTCGTTCCGTCCCACTGAATCTCGTGAGTTCCTTCTGACATGAACTGATTGTCAACCAATCGCTTGACGATTCGCCCGGAAACGTCAAAGATCGTCAGAGACACCGCTTTGTCGCGAGGCAGTTCAAAGCGGATGTTCGTTGTCGGATTGAACGGATTCGGGTAGTTCTGCTCTAGCTTGTAGTCAGTCGGAATAATTACCCGCTCTTCTTCGATGGAAATTCCAGTGGCACCAGCCGAAAGAACACGCATGAAGACACGAGACTCGGAGTTTACACGAACGTCTGTCTGAGTCCGCACATAGGCAGTGTCGGCCTCAGACCACACCATACTGAAGGTTCTCAAACTGTCGTTCTGTCCCTGAAACCCAATGGCAACTTCGTTGAAACCGTCATTGTCTGCGTCTCCCAGAAAAGCCAGTTTAGAGACGAACTGAGGTCCATTGTCTCCCTTCTCTCTGACTTGCCACGTGGTCCCAAGCGAATCAAAGTTTACCAGATCGAACGAATCTGTCATATCGTTCGGGAAGAAAACTTGAACGATATCCGAGTAGTGAGCTGGATTTTCAGGGTCATCACCGATGAATTCGACAATGTTTACCCAGTTTGGTGCAAAATCCTGGTCAAATTGGTTGTGGGTGTATGACGAACCTGTTCCGATGAGATCCATATTTCCATCGCCATCCAAATCACCAGCGGTGAGTCCTAGAGAAGACAGACCGGGCACGACATCATAGGTAAAGTTGTCTTCGGTAATGGCAAAAACGTTTTCGCCCGGGTCATAATTTATTACGTAGACATCGCCTCCCGAAGCTCGTGACCCCGAATATTCGGATCCAAAAACCTCGTCATTCCCATCACCATCAATGTCAACAACTACGAGTCCAAAAAGTGATACGTTGTCTTCACCTCCCGAAATGTGATTGTAGATATCGCCTTGAGAACCATCAGGAAAAAAGTAGGTGTCTGGTGCTGTGGCCTGGCCGAGAGTGATATTCAGACCATTCCATGATCCCATAACCAGTTCATTGATTCCATTCCCATCGAGGTCAGCCGCAACCATGCTGTACGGACTTCCACCACCACGGTCAACCGGGTCGAGGCCCCGATTTCTTGAGGTAATAAATGCTTCATTGGACCAGGTTTCGAATCCAGAGCCAATATCGCCGGTTACGGAAATCACCCACCAGTTGTCACCATCGTTATTCCCATTATTACCGAACATCATCTCCATCTGGCCATCGTTGTCAATATCCTGAATGATCAATTGTTCTTGACGCCAGCGATTGGGGGCATCCGGCATCTCATAAATGGTGGTCGGCACAGTCCCGTAATCATTGTCTATACCTGTGTACTCGAAAACGTACAGACCTACCGGATAGGTGCTCGCGGCATCGAAGCTCCTGCCGGAGAAAAAATAGATCTCTCCTTTACCATCCCCATCCATGTCTCCACCAGCGATCACCCGTCCATTATTTGTACCGGGATACTCGTCCAGCACCGGAGTGGAATAGACGTGTTCCCAGAGATCGGGACCAACATTCTCCAGTACGTACACGCGTCCTCCTCCCGTATAGTCAGACACCAATATTTCTACAAGGCCATCGCCGTCCAGATCGTAAGGACCGGCTACCGTTCGGACGCCAGAATGGATTGAAGTCGGGAAAAGGTTGTCAGGATTATTATCCAGATCAACATTAAAAGAGTAATCGGTACTCTGTCCGAACGCGCTTCCAGCGATCAGAAAAGTTGCCAATAAAAATAAATTTGTAGCTCTGCGCA
>CALBJU010000172.1 GCA_937893205.1 uncultured Bacteroidota bacterium | reverse complement strand
CGGATTTTGACTGAAGGCTCCTCGAAGTTGTATCGCGAGCTGGTGAGTGTCGATCCAGATTATGCCGCTACGCTGGATGAATCGAAGACCCACCGCCTCGTTCGGGGTCTTGAGGTCTTTGTGGGCACGGGCCAGACCCTTTCCTCATTTTACGCGGTCTCCCCCTCCCCACTTAACCGGTTCGCCCTATTCATTCTTTTTCGCCCTAGAGAGGCGCTGTACGCGCGGATAAATGAGCGCGTCGATGTCATGATGGAAGAGGGACTGCTTGAAGAGACCCGCTCCCTCATCAAACAGGGCGGTGCTACAATGGATTTGATGAAAAGAACCATCGGCTATCAAGAACTGATTTCCGTCGTAGATGGATCTTGCCCTGTACAGGAGGCGGTTGAACTCATCAAGCGAAACTCAAGACGGTACGCGAAGAGACAACTGACCTGGTATCGTCGATATGAGCATGCCACTTGGATTGATATCGAATCCTGCACATCCTCTGATGCGGTGGAGCAGATCGGGGCTTCACTCAAGAAGAGAGGATAATGCCTACTCTTCGGCCGCCCTTCTCATAAACCACCTTGTCAGCCATTTTTTCGATCAAGAACAGTCCCCTCCCGCCGTCATCGAACAAATGCTCCTCGGAAAGTGGGTCGGCTACCGCAGAACGAACGAATCCGCCTCCCTCATCTTCAACCCACAGCTCGGCGCCGCTATCGGTCTTTTTGAACTCGATGATTACTTTTTTTGACTCATCAAAAGCGTTGCCATGCTCTATTGCATTGGTAACCGCTTCGCTGGTCAGGAGAACCCCGGCATAGATCTTCTCATCGTTGTCGAAGCACGATCCAAAGAATACTTCCGCCGCATTCACAATCGCTTCCAACTCTTTGAACGAGCTGGGAATTTCGAATCTGCGAGATAAGTTGCCGTGAGCGGCCATATGAACTGATGCCAACGATAGAGCAAGCGCAAAAATACGACAATTTCAAATCGCAATCGGCCCTATGTAATTGCCTCTTTAAAAACCTCAGACACTTGCCCCGCGAGCAGCCTGCGATCATAGCGTGAGATGTAATTGTTATCGCCCTGAGGGAGGGTACCCTCCTTCCATCGCTCCAGAAGATGCCTCATCAATTCTGTTACGGCACCGACGTCATCAGGATCGGCAATAAAGGAAGCACCGTATGGGTCGAGCGCACTTTTTGCCTCACCATCCGGAATAAGGGCCATAATCGGTCTTCTGGACCCCATATATTCGAATAGTTTGCCTGTTGAAATCATATCTGCTCCTTGCTGATGACCAATCGTCATCCAGGCAACATCGCACTGCTTGAGTGCAGCAAGCGAATCTGCGTGATTCATATATCCAACCAGCTCGACGTGTTCTGACAATCCAAGCGCTTCCACTAGTGTCTCCGAGCGATTGGAAAAGAGACCAATGAACTTCGCCCGAACGATGCGTTTTGCTTCGGGTGATGATTCATACAGAGCTGAAAGTGCTTTCAAAAAGGTATCTGGTTTCTGGGCATCGTAAAACATTCCGGTGTACAGAAACGTCATCGTTGTAGAGGATCCTTCGTCCTGTCGGCCTGCGCCAAAATCATCCGGGTCGAATCCTTGTGGAATCACGCGAACGTCAGAATGCCGGTGGCGAGCCTGCACCAGGTCAGCAATAGTTTGATTAATTGTCAGGATTGAACAGGCAGTGGATACCGCCCGCCGCTCGAGTCTTCTTGATTTCCAGAGGTGAACTGGCGTTGAGTAGGTGTGACGCGGGTTGGATATCCAGTCATCCCGATAATCAAGGACGAGTGGAATTCCGACTGCTGATGCTATCGCTTCACCAACAAGCAGAGCCGTATAGGGAGGCGCTGAAGCGAACACAACGTCGACCTTTCGAGTACGCGCCACCTCTATCCCGGCCCGAACCGAATATCTCTTCCAGCCGATCTTGTTATCGGGTAGTAGAAAGAACTGACTCAGCCGCGACAATATCCGCCTCCTTCCCTCCTCCGGAAATGGCACAAGTGTTCTACCCGTCTTTCTAGATGTTGGATCGAGTGTCCGGGTTCTGATGATCTCAATACCGGGTCCCAAAACGTCTTTGAGCAAGTCATCGTCGAAAGCGAAGTAGGCGCCCACTTCAACTGTTAGGACTGTCACATCCCACCCATACTCAGGAAGGTACTTGACCAGTTTCGCCGTTCTTTGAACCCCAGAGAGCCCCATCGGAGGGAAATAGTATGCGACTACGAGTGCGTGTCGTCTGCCGGTATTTTTGTTCTCCGATTCCAATTTTCCGCTAGACGAATGTGGCAACCTGTGAGAGTGCTTTCCTCTCGAGCACCGGAACTCTTGCATCATCGGCGGGGAAGCCCACGATGAGCAGGATGTACGGCTTTTCATTTTTAGGTCGTCCCAGGAGCTCGTTCAAGAACTTCATAGGGCTCGGAGTATGGGTCAGCGTGCTGAGACCACAATGATGCAGGGCAGTTATCAGTATACCCGTTGCAATGCCCACCGATTCCTGGACGTAGTAATTCTTTATTCTCTCTCCCTCAGGAGAGAGATCATAACTCTTGGAAAAAATTGCGATCAGATAGGGGGCCACTTCCAAGAACGGTTTGTTCTCGTCTGTCCCGAATGGTCGAAGCGCTTCGAGCCATTCTGGAGGAGCACGGTGGGTATAAAACTCGTGCTCTTCGCTTTCCGCCCCTTCACGAATCTTCGTTTTTATCTCAGCGTCGCTTACCACCGCAAAGTGCCAGGGTTGTTTATGGGCACCCGAAGGTGCTGTCGATGCGGCCTTGATGCAGTTTTCCATGACCTCGAGATCCACCTCCGCGCTGCTGTATTCGCGCACCGTGCGACGGCTTTCCACAAATTGTAAAAACGAGCGCGATCGCACGAGCATCTCCTCCGAACTCAGCTTCAGAGGATGCGAAAACGGAAGATATACCTGTTTTTGACTCATAGTATGATAAGCTCGGTCGACAGTGTGTTCAGTAGCTCAGCGTTTGTTTGGTGCAGGACCATCATGTTTTCAAGTCTTATCCCAAATGCTCCGCGTAGATAGACTCCAGGCTCGAAAGTAACAACACATCCCTCGGGTAAGGGAGTAGACCCTCTCCTAGAGAGCGCAGGCCACTCGTGGATGTCCAGCCCCACTCCGTGGCCCAGACTGTGAGTAAAGTGTTCTGCAAGACCGTCATTCGCGAGTCTACCTCTAGCTAGCGTGTCCAGCTCCTTGCCAGTCATTCCGCACTGAGCGGACGCCGAAACGGCTTCCAACGCAGAGGACACCGACCCGTAAGCCCTGAGAAACTCTTTCGAAGGGGCTCCAATATGCAGCATTCTTGTCATGTCGGAGCAATATCCCCTCACCACACATCCAAAATCGATCAATATTGGAGCTGAGGTGGATAGCCTCGCATCACCGGGTCGCGCATGCGGTAAAGCGGTGTTGGATCCAAAGGCAACGATAGTCTCAAACGCACTCTTTTCAGCGCCCAGCTTCCTCTGTCTGAAATCGATCTCAGCGGCTAGTGCATTTTCTGAGATCCCGGGTCTGATCATGTGCCGTACTTCTTCGAAAACAGTCTCTGTAATCGAGAGCGCTTCCTTGATGGCGTCCAGCTCGGTTGAGCTTTTCACCGCTCGTAGAGCCTGAAAATGATCCTCCGAGGGAAGAAAGGAGACATTGGGCAGGGCTTCCAAGAGCGACGTGAGCCGGCCTGTCGTGAGATCATCCGATTGATACTTGAGCGTCTCTGCTGACGTCTCCACCATCATCTGAACAGCTTCCAGCAGAATGTTCTCCGCAGCAGTCATCACGGAGATATCAGGGCATTCGAGCGAGGATTGCTCGGTATATCTACCGTCCGTAAACAGCGTCACATCACCGTCGAAGACCACGACACAGGCGCTGGAGCCCGTGAATCCGGTTAACCAGCGTATGTCGGACAATTTGGTAACCACCAGGCCCGAATTCTCAGGCTGGGCTAGGTGGTTTAGAAGATTGGCTCTGCGCGAAGAATGCGTTCGGCTGGGCATGTCCTGGTCAGGTCCGCGTACTGTAGTTAGGCGCTTCCTTGGTGATCGCAATATCGTGAGGGTGGCTCTCTATGAACGAAGACGCAGATATTTTGACAAACTGTGCATCTGAGTAGAGCTTCTCGACGGTTGCGCAGCCGCAATAGCCCATTGCAGAACGGAGGCCCCCCATCATCTGATAGACCACCTCATGAAGCGTACCGCTGTAGGGAACTCTCCCCTCAATTCCTTCTGGTACCAGTTTCTTGATGTCATCCTCTACATCCTGGAAGTAACGATCCTTACTACCCGCCTGCATCGCGCTCAGAGAGCCCATTCCACGGTAACTCTTGTACTTACGCCCCTCATATAGAATCGTCTCGCCTGGACTCTCTTCCACCCGGGCAAAGAGGCCACCGATCATGACGCTCTGTGCCCCTGCTGCAAGCGCCTTGGGTATTTCGCCAGTCTGCTTGATTCCTCCGTCAGCAATAATCGGAATGCCATGTTTCGATGCGGCCTCACCACATTCCAGAACAGCGCTCAGCTGTGGAGTCCCCACGCCGGCAACAATTCGAGTAGTGCATATCGAGCCGGGTCCAATTCCGATCTTAACGCAATCAGCTCCGGCATCAATCAGATCCAACGTGCCCTCGGCCGTCGCGACGTTTCCTGCTACCAGGTCCAGATCACCGTAGGCCTTCTTTACCCTCGAAACGGCGTTAAGCACCCCGACACTATGGCCGTGCGCCGTGTCCAGGGTTACGAAATCCACTCCAGCCGCAACGAGAGCATGTACCCGATCCAAAATGTCCTCAGTAACTCCAATGGCCGCACCAACCCGAAGACGCCCGTGTTGATCTTTGCAGGCTTGAGGAAACTGCTTCTTTTTCTGAATATCTTTGAAGGTGATCAAGCCCGCAAGACGATTGTCCCCGTCGACTACGGGTAATTTCTCAATTTTGTGGGCCTGCAGGAGGGCTTCGGCCTCCTCCAGTGTCGTGCCTTCGGGAGTGGTTATCAGAGGGGCTGGCGTCATGACCTCGGACAATTTCATTCCACCGTCAACCTGAAAGCGGAGGTCCCGATTTGTCACAATTCCGACCAGCACACTCTCCTCTGAAACAACGGGGATCCCACCGATCGAGAATCGTGCCATCATGGCGCGTGCATCCACAACAGAATCTGTCGGCTTCAGAGTAATCGGGTCCATGATCATTCCGCTTTCGGAGCGCTTTACACGGCGCACTTCACCGGCCTGCTGTTCGATCGACATATTCTTGTGCAGAACTCCCACTCCCCCCTCTCGAGCCATGGCAATCGCCATGTCCGCTTCCGTGACCGTGTCCATCGCTGCTGAGATCAGCGGGATGTTTAAACGAATGGTCTTTGTCAGCTGCGTCGCCGTGCTGACATCACGAGGCATGACATCCGATCGAGCAGGTACGAGCAGGACATCGTCGTAAGTAATCCCCTCCCCCCGAAACTTGGGGCGGCCGGCGTTGGGATCCACACCCTGTGATAAAGACTGCTTGGTCACTGACTGCATGTGGTAGGATGCTTATAGTTTAACTTTTCGGTACACAGATGCCACTTCTTCTCGGGATAGTCTTCTCCACTTTCCCTTTCGTATTCCCTTCGTGTTCAGTCCCGCGTAGCGCACTCGCTCCAAGCTGATCACTTCATTCCCGAGCGCTTCAATCATGCGTCGGACCTGGCGATTACGGCCTTCATGAATCGACATGACCAACCAATTTTGCGATGCATTTGGCGCAAAACTGACTTTGTCGGCCTTCGCAATACCCTCTTCCAGATCGATCCCAACCTTCAGTTGGACAACCTGCTCGTCGGTGATAGGGTCGCTGCACTCAACCAGATATTGCTTTTCTACGCCGAAACTGGGATGCATCAGGCGATGAGCGAGCGCACCATCGTTCGTCAGAATCAGGGCGCCCGTCGTGTGGCGATCCAATCTTCCAACCGGAAAAAGACCTATTGACCCGAACTGCTCTTCGTCCAAAAGATCCATTACTGAGCGCCTGCCCTTTTCATCCGAGGTCGTCGTGATGGTGTCTTTGGGCTTGTTCATCAAGATATATTCCCGGTCGGACGGCACGAGTTGTTTGCCGTTTACCGAGACAAGATCACCATGCTTCACCTTGACGCCCATCTCAGATATCAGAACGTCATTTACTTTCACGAGCCCTTTCGCGATCAAGTCATCCGCTTCGCGTCGTGAACACAAGCCACTACTGGCAATAAATCTGTTCAACCGAATGGGCTGTGTGAGATCCAATACGGGCTTGGAGACTTTCGGACGGGCAGACCTGCGCGACGACCCTCTTTTATTGAAGGGTCTCTTCCGACCACGGCTGCTATCGCTCTTCTTGTACATCTTTTATTTCTTCCGTCCCTGATTCCGAACTATCGCTTTCGCCTGTCTTCTCAATGTTGAGTGGCAGCTGCACGGCCGTAGTCATCAGAAGTCTGGCTTTTTCCTTCTGGAAAGCGGGATCGTCGAGAATTGACTCCAATTCTCTCAGATTAGGTAGGTCCGTTAAGGATCCGAGCCCGAATAACTCCAAAAACCTGTCTGTCGTTCCATAAAGAAGTGGTCGACCGATGGTTTCTGACCTCCCCACGACATTAATAAGGCCGTATTCTATCAGTTTTCGAATAGCGTAGTCACAATCTACGCCCCGCACAAACTCCAACTCAGAACGCGAAGTAGGCTGTCGATAGGCGAGGATGGCAACGGATTCCATTAACGTTCGAGACAGCTTACGTTGTCTGTCAGTAACCAATAGGGCCTTTATGAAGGGCGCCATCTCAGAGCGAGTGGCGAACCGATATCCCCCACCCCATTTTTCTATGGTGAAGGGTCTCCCCGTTTCCCTGAGTTCATCGTTCAGGGAAACGATTATTTCCTCGACTTCTTTATCATCTGGCTTCGGATTTCCAGTGGCCTCTGCATAGGATTCTGCTAACAGCCTGGCGGACAACGACTCTTCAGCCGCAAAGATGAGAGCCTCCACTGCCATCCGGAGAGTGGATTCCATTTCGGTGTTTTCGCCCTGCTGTGAGTCTTGTTGAGTCACTTCATTCATGAAGCGTTTCCCCGAGAATAGGTTCGATAGGTTTTCCGGCCACTAATTCGATAAAAAAGTCATCCGGCTCTCCGGAAATGAAGATATTGATTTCTCCTAGACGGGCCATCTCCAAAATGGCTAAAAATGTTGTGATGATGAACGCCTTTGACCTCGTCTGAGCCAGTCCGACAAACGAGGTTCTCTCCCCGATCAATAATTCGTTCTTCAGGAAGAGCTGCTGTTCTTCCAGTGAATACGATTCGGGCGCGATCTCGTGAAAGATCTCATCTGGGGCCTCCGTGAGAACTTTCCGAAGTGCAGAAATGAGATCGAATACCGTGGCATCAACTAATTCATCTTCCGGACTTGAGAGTGAATTCATTCCCGAGGATGACGCCCCACGAGTAAATTTCTCTGCCCGATCGTCGTACTTGTCTACCAGTGCTTCTGCGGCTTCTTTGAACCGCACGTACTCCAATAGTCGCTCAATGAGCTCGGCCCTCGGATCGATGGGATCTCCTTCCTCATTCAGCTCTTTTGAGGGCAACAGGAGTCTTGCTTTAATATTGATGAGCACGGCCGCCATGTACAGAAAGTCACCCACGCCGTCCAGATCAACCTCTTCCATGTATGTGACATACTCCAGGAATTCGTCCGCAATAGAGGAGATTGGTATATCGTGAATGTCCAGCTCGTCTCTTCTGATGAAGAAGAGAAGCAAGTCCAGAGGACCTTCGAATTGATGTAGCCGAATCTTATACATGTCAGCTCTTAACGTGCTGGTCTCGAAACCAACGTGCTGTTTGCGTTAGGCCGCTCTGTATTCCCACAGATGGTTGCCACCCGAGCACGCTCAATGCGTGCGAGTACGCCAGAACAGATCTTCGCTGCTCGCCAGGCATACCCGGTCCGTGTTGGATGGGCATCTCAGGAGCGAGTTCATCTCGAAGCACAGAATACAATTCAACAACTGTGGTTTCCTTTCCTGTGCCAATGTTGAATATGCCTGATCCCTCGAACGAAAGCGCGCGAAGGTTTGCATCTACGACATCTGAGACGAATACATAGTCCCTCGTCTGAAGCCCATCACCATTAATGGTAGGCTGAATGGAATCCAGCAAGCGCTCTGAAAAAATGGCAACCACCCCTGCTTCTCCATGTGGATTTTGGCGAGGTCCGTACACGTTGCCATAGCGCAGGGCTACATACTCAATGCCGTGAGTCTCACGGTAAAAGTGAAGATATTTTTCCGAGCAAAGCTTGGTGATACCGTACGGCGAAAGTGGCTGGAGAACGTGACTTTCGTCTTGAGGGGTATAGTCTGGCTCCCCGTAAATGGCTCCGCCCGTAGATGAGAATACGATCTTTCTGAGTCCGTTTGATCGCCCTGCCTCGATAACATTTAACATGCCCCTGATATTGACGTCAGCGTCAAAAGCTGGGTCTGCGACAGATTTTCGAACATCCATCTGCGCAGCAAGGTGATACAACACCTCAAATCGTTCATCCGCCCACAACTCATGAACATGGGGATCCCGAATATCCAGCGCATGAAAGTTTGCCTCTG
>CALBJU010000171.1 GCA_937893205.1 uncultured Bacteroidota bacterium | reverse complement strand
CCGACAGAAGACCGAAGCCAAGGCTGACACCTCTGGCGACCCGGTGGCGCCATCCCGAATCGTGGGCGAACAGTGGCTGAAAAGGATAGAACGTGTGGTCCGACTCGCGGTAGTCGTGCAGGACCATGCCCGCCTCCCGCGTCCAGCCCTCGACGGCGGCACGATCGACCGTCTGGACATGGTGAGGATTCATGACGATCTCGTTGATGGGAACGAGGCAGACGAGTTTACCGCCCGGTGCCATGCACCGGCCCAACGCACTCAGCAGGTCTACCGGCCGGTCCATGTGCTCGAGAACATGGCTGCAAAGGATGACATCGTACTGCTTCTGCAGTAAGGGGTGTCTCTCCCAATCCGAAATGTCGATCGGCTGGAGATCCATCTTCTCGAAGCCCCTGTCCCGCAGCATGGCCTCGACTTCACGAACGTTCTGGCGGTCGGTCTCGACCCCGAACAGGCTCGCTTCTCTGGGGCAGTGCCTGAAAAAGGTGCCCGCTCCGAAACCGTAATCGAGCACACGGCTCGCGCGCAGTTCCACACCGGCTCGTAGCAACGCGTCCATCGCGAGCAGAACCTTCGCGGTGCGCATGTAGGCTAGATGGTGGAGCGCGCTCTGCCTGCCCCTGTATACGTTCTCGAAGATCGCCTGCGTCTGTTCGGTACTCACGATCGTGCGCCCCCGAAAGTCAGACTGCCTGAGGTGCTCGTCACCACACGCTTGACCACTAGATGCGTTCCTCTGATAGATGCGTTCCTCTGACCTTATCCTCAATGCGCTCGAAAGAGCGTGGCTGTCTCCAATTAACCAAGGGCGAGCGAGACTCCCGTGCGCGTGCTGAAGAAACTCGAGAGGATCAAAGAAACGGAGGATTATTGGAGGAGGAATACGATCGCCACCAACTATCCGACCGTTACGGCCATCGAGTTGACCAACAAATGTAATTTTCGATGCACCTTTTGTCCTGCGTTCACCAGAAAATCCGGCTTCATGGACGCGGATCTGCTGAGGCACATACTGAAGACCACGAGGTTTTCAGACAGTCTGGTTCAGCTTCACTTTCACGGCGAGTCTTTGCTTCACCCCCAACTGGGCGAGATGATTTCGCTATGCAAGGATGCGGGACTGAACGTCGGGTTGTCCACCAATGCAAGCCTGTTGGATGAGAAGCGGTCACGAATCTTGATCCAGTCGAAGCTGGACACACTCGTCCTGGCATTTGACGGTGTCTCCAAAGAAATTTTCTAAAAATACAGAAAAAACAGTAAGTACGAACGTGTGAAAGAAAATATCTTGAGGTTCCTGGACCATCAAGGAATCGATGGGTGCAGTGACGCCGTTTACGGACCTACACGTGATCAAGATAGGCGAAGCGACACCACTCATAGACCGTTTCGTCGAGTTCTGGAAAGACACCTCGGTCGATCAGATTACGGTCAAGTCCTTTTCTACCAGAGCCGGACAGGTCGACGAGACACAGGCCCAGGAAAAGGACTGGTACTTCGGAAGGAGATCAGAACGCCACCCATGTAGGTGGTTCTGGAGCTCAGTGATAATTCTGTGGGATGGCAGAATCGTACCGTGCTGTCACGATATGCAGGGCAAGATCATTATCGGAAACATCAAGGACAATACTCTGGAAGCGATATGAAACAACGCGAAAATGCAGGCTCTAAGAAAAGCGGAAATCGAGGGTCGCCATGCCAGCATTTGCGAGAATTGTAGCGAATGGTATGGAACTTCCCCGGGCCTGTTCCGTTTCGTGTCCTCGGCTGTAATCGAGAGATTCAAGAGAATGGTTGGATCCGAACATTCGAATCACCCTCAGATTTTCGACGTTCTGTACAGACGGAATGGCCTCCCTACAAATACGGCCAACGTGCCCTTCAGTGCAGATTGAAGGAAGGCGCTGACCCAACTCTGCAGTCTCGAGCCAATGGGACGCACCCGTTGAGTTCGACTATGCTGGCGCCCCTTTTGCGCTCGCTTCATCGCCACTGATTTCGCCGCTCTCGTCGCCACCCCCCAACATCCCGTCGTCCCACGATGCGACGACGCTTCCGACCGACTGGCCCATATCGATTTTCTTCCCAAGAAGCAGCAACGGCACCGCACGGAGGTAGCCGAGATCTCTGGCCATCGTGCCCGTCAGTACGGCCCCCAGGGCCACGATCGCGCCTAGCGGTCCCTCACTCTCTACACCGCCACGCATGCTCTCGAGAATGTAGCGGGCACG
>CALBJU010000170.1 GCA_937893205.1 uncultured Bacteroidota bacterium | reverse complement strand
ACATTGACGACATTTGGCGGCAGGTCAACCTGCACGCACCGTTCAGCTTCCCGATAGCGAAGCCAGCAGAACAGGTTGAACAGGAGAAGCTGGCTATTCGTAGAAATACACCTCCGATCTTCCTGCGTGACGCGGATGTTGAAAACCGAGTTCTGGACCGATTTGAAGAGTATGAGACCTCCATGCAACGCGTTTTGGAGCAATACGGGTCGTACAAGATCAACGCGTCGAGGGGAAGAGTTGAAGATACCGCGAGTGATTCAATCGCCTTTGTAGCCGCGCAGGACAGCCTCCAGGTCAGATTTGACCCGGAAGAGTGGACTCAAATGCTGGTCTCCTACTCCAATTCGGTTCCTGGACTGGTCTCGACCTCCAGGACACGATTTACTGACGATCGGATGGATCAAGATGCAGCGTCGGCTGCACTCCAGGAGGCAAACAATCTTCTCGCGGTTGGAATTCTAAACACTGACAAGTCTGAGATTCTGGCAGATTCAGTCGCCATCCGAAACAGAGCTACGCAGCGGGAAAATCCCACCCTCCTGACAGTTGTCCTGAGTTACACCGAGGCCTTGGCCGAAGGTCGCGACAGCATCCTACTTCGCTGGCCATTCGGCGCGGTTCGGCCCGAAATATCCTTCAAGATATTTCGATATCTGCTCGAGCCTAATCTTCTCTTCGATGAAGAACAGACCGGGTCCCGCTGGGCAGATCGTGAGGCTCAGATCATTCCGACGGCCAACATGGTCAGCGAAAACGAGGTAATTGTAAGGCAAGGCGATCGGATTACGGAAGACATACAGAGGAAGCTTCTTTCCCTCGAAGCCGAGCTGAATGAGCAAGCCGGGCAACAAATTCCATGGCAAACCCTGCTCGGCCATTTTATCCTGACAGCGACTACATTTCTCGTCTTTTTTCTATTCTTATTTCTTCTCAGGCGACCGATTTTCGATGACAACAGAATGGTTTTTCTCATCGTTCTGCTGTTTCTATGCGTAATTGGTTTGTACGGGGTCGCCCTTCGAGCTGCCCTGCTCAACATGTACATCGTGCCGGTGGCCATAGTCGCCATTCTTCTGACGGTAATCTTCGATTCCCGTGTCGCATTTTTCGGTGCCCTCACGATGGCATTGATCGGAAGTCATTTATTGAACTATAATTTTACGTTTACATTCGCCACCATTTTTTCAAGTACGCTCGGAATATTCAGCGTTCGTGATATTCGAAACCGGAGCCAAATTCTAATCAGTGCGAGTCTCGTCTTTGTCGGATACATGGCAGTCCTCCTGGCCAATTTGTTGCTGCAGGATATTGCAACGGACCAGTTTCAAAATCAGACCATATTTGTGGCTATCAACTCGGTCTTGATCCTACTCGCCTATCCGGCCCTCTGGCTGTTTGAGCGCGCCTTCGACGTGACAACGGATTTGACCCTTCTCGAGCTTTCGGACACCAATCGCCCCTTATTGAAAGAGTTGAGTTTGAAGGCGCCAGGGACGTTTAATCACGTCTTACAGGTGGCCAATCTGGCCGAGGCCGCTGCGTCAGCCATTGGCGCGAACCCGCTGCTCGCGCGTGTTGGTGCGCTGTATCACGACATCGGTAAGATGGTAAAACCGGAGTATTTCGTGGAGAATCAGCGTGGAGGTGTGAATCCTCACGATGGATTGAAACCACGCATGAGCGCCTTGATCATCGCCAGTCACGTCAAGGAGGGTATCGAGATGGCACAGAAGCGAAGATTGCCCCAGGAGGTGGAGGACTTCATCCCGATGCACCATGGGACGACGCGCATCGAATACTTTTATCAGAGGGCGTTGAAGCAACAGAAAAAGGGCGATGCTCCCGTGCAGGAGTCAGAATATCGTTATCCAGGACCAAGTCCGCGCTCCAAGGAAACTTCGATCCTGATGTTGGCCGACGGTGTGGAGGCGGCAAGCCGAGCGCTCGAGAATCCGACCCACAACCGCCTCGAGGGACTCATTGATTCAATCGTGGAGGCTCGAAGGGTGGATGGGCAACTCGATGAAACGGACCTCACCTTTTCAGATCTGAATAAAATAAAGGAGTCTCTCCTGAATGTGATGATGGGGATCTATCACGTTCGCGTTAAATATCCAGGTGAGGACGAAGATTCGGATCAAGCGTCCTGGTCAGGGGATCAGGCTGCGCATGCGCTCGATGGATGACGGAGCCAGACCCAGAATGAGCTGAACATGTTTTTGGGCCCGCTCAAGAAAGGGGCGAACTGCTCTTTCTGCTCCCCGCGTATATACGAGTAGATCGCTCTCTCTGATCAACGAAGTCAGGTACGAATCACCTTCTTCGATGGACACGGCGAGGACTTGACCAGAGAATTTCGTCACGCTTCTCAGATCTGACAGAAGAGGGGCTACCGCGTCGGAGTACCTCGTGACGAGTCCCAGCGTTTCGTGATCCAACAATCGTGCTATCAGCGCCAGTGCATTCTCGCTCAATTCGTAACCAACACCCACAATGTCCGATTTGGGATTTGAAGGTAACAGTCGCTTAACGAATCGAAACGGGACGAGCAGGATGTCGGCATCGATGTGTTTATTGACCTCGTCCAGCGTGCTCGACAGACAAGTCCTCTGAAACGTGTTGGCTACGTGAATGGCACATGACTGTGCCAGCTCTCGGTACGGTGCGACCATAACGATCTTGATGTCCTCGTCTTCTGAATCCAGGAGAGACAACTGCTCGTCAATCAGATACTCGACTTCGCTCTCATCAAGACCAAGCCCGACGATTTCCTGGAACGCTGAGGATAGAATGGTGGCGCCTCGTTCCATTCTCTCTGACTTGCCCAGTGGATTGGCGTCGAGAACGATAAACCCACGACCCTTCCGTGATTCAACCAGCCCCTCAACAACCAAC
>CALBJU010000169.1 GCA_937893205.1 uncultured Bacteroidota bacterium | reverse complement strand
GAGGCGACTGTCAGGGAAATTCTCGAACAGCGGCACCGACCATTCGTACACCGTGGTCGACCCCACACGCAGAAATGCGGCCTTCACCCCTGATGCCCGGGTACTGCCTTTTGCCACGGATGGATTGCCATCCGCCCTGAGGTAGAACATAGAAGGACCCGCTACCATGAGATACTGTTGCGCCCCCTCGTCTCCGGCCACTCCCTGGCTGGCAATATCCCCCCGCTGTGATCCGCATCCACGTACAGGTCGCTTAGATCCTGGTTGGTGAAATGTGGTGCTTCCGGATGCACGACCAGGTAATCATCCTCGACCACGATGGCCAAAAAGAGCAGGTTGGCTTCCAGGGAAAAGCCGGCGCAGAAACTGGCGGTCAGATCCTGGGGTCCGTCGGGCGCAGAAGGTTTGTAGGCGGGCGGGTGCACCCAGTCAATCGGGTATACCGCCATCTCCTCCGGCCAGTCGTCCAACTTGCCGTCGATGGTGATATCGGCAATGGGAATCGCATAGGCCGTCTTGCCATTGTGCGCCTGAGATATTCCGGCGCAGCACAGCAGCAGGGCCAGATTCAGAGCAAGGCGCCTTACACGCTTCACGGTTCATTCCTCCGAAGGTGGTGGCGCACGCAGGAGGTGATCACCTGGATACCGGAATACGCTGCGCCGCGATCGTCTCTCCAGCAGCGTTCCTCAGTTCGAGTGAGATGACCTTGGCCGTCCAGTCGATTGACAGGAAGCAAAAATTCTCTTCGAAGTGGGCTGGCCCCACCCGAGCCGGGTCGCTGTCAACGTACTGGTTCGCTTCGGGCAGCGGCAAGTTGAGCGAGCTGGAGGTGAGCTCCCACAGTGGCTGATCGCCGGTGTCAGTACGGCGGTAGAAAGAACCAAAATGACTGTCACCGGATAACAGGACAATCGTACCAGACGTTCTGTCCAGCATGGCAAACAGGCGCTCCCTCTCCCGGGGCCAGCCATTCCATGATTCGCCCTGGTCATTTTGGCTGAGCAGCGGAATTGAAGAGACGAGGATGCGAATCTCTGCCGGCTCGTCAAAGTTAGTCTCCAACCAGCGCCACTGTTCCACGCCGAGCATGGTCGGCTCAAGCGCATCTGAGTTTTCGGATTCGGGCGAGGTTCTGAAGAACCTTGTATCGAGGAGGATCATCTGTACGCGCCGCCCCATCGGCCCCACGATGCGACGGTGATATATGCCATCGCGAGATTTTCGGGGATCGCTAGCGGGTATCGCCCAAACCTCTTCGAAGAGCGCCTCGGACTGATACTTGGCCGCGAATTCGGCACCGGCGTTATCGAGGCCATAATCGTGATCATCCCAGGTCGTGAGAACGGGAATTCTCGAACGGAGGGCGGCAAAGGGCTCATCGCGGGCCAGCAGCGCGTAGGCCTCCCGCAGTTCGAGCAACTCGGGCTCGCCCTTCTCTTCGCTCTGGTAGACGTTGTCCCCCAGGAAGAGGAACACGTCCGGATTGCTGCTGGCGATGGCATGCCAGATCTCCGACCGCTCAAATTGCGGCACGTAGCAGGAGCCGAAGGCGATTTCCGTAATCAGGGAGGCTCTACTGAGTGTGGCAGACGGCATCCGGGGCGGATGCGGGATTGAAGATCCACAGTCCGATCCAGCTACAGAGGAGAGCAAAGCAAGACCGAGGACTTTCAGAAGGTGCCGGGGCCACTCGGGTTTCCACATGGGATATTCCGCGCGTATCCAGCGCCCATCATGGCGAAATGAGCCAGCGAAGTCGTCGGTGCGAAAGCGCATAGTGGATCAGGACAGATCCACCCATTGCGTATGATCCTGTGTGGTGGCCCAGATCCCGAGAGCTTCGTCCGTTGCTGCCTGCGGGAAGATACGCAAGCGGACCATCGACGGCCAAACACCCATGGATCGCCGGAGCGGACGTGGTGCTCGGGAAGATCAACGCCGGCCGGCTCTGTCGATGCTATACGCCAGTTCAATGCCGATCCACCATGCTTTGACTCAATCGGCAGATCCCACGTAATTGTTGGGCCCTGTCGCTCTCAACGGGAAGTCATCCTGCCGACTTTCCTGCTTGTAGGCCGCTCCTGACTGAATCAAGAAGGAAACGCATGCCTCTTTCATCTCTCGTCCGCACCGTCCCCGCTGCGCTCCTGATCCTGCTTCCCGCGCAGGCTGAGGAGTTCCACGGATTTGACCCCGCGGTCTTTGATGGCCGCATGCTGGCTCCGGAGCAGCTAGAGGCCATGGTCGCCGATGCCCAACATAACACCCCGCCCAGGAACGGCGTGTCCTACGTCTTCGGCTTCGCCAATCTGCAGCGCGACATGATCTTCGGCATCAGGGTCGAAGAGAGCATCAAGGCCAACGTCGAGGCCGCTGGCATGGAGGTCCTGGTCGCCGACAACAGGCTCGACGGCGCCACCGCGCTGAGCAACGCCCAGAGCTTTGTGCGCCGACAGGTCGATTATGTCATAGAATTCCAGACTGACATCAACTTCGGACCGGTGATCATGCAGCACTTCGATCGCGCCCAGACCGGCGTGATCGCCATCGATATTCCCATGCCGGGCGCCATCTTCTTTGGGGCCGACAACCCGCGCTCGGGATTTATGTGCGGCTCCTATCTGGCCCAGGCCGCCCGCGAGCGCTTCGGTCCTCAGGTCTTTGAGACCGCGTATCTGGTCGTGGGCGAGCTGCCTCAGTCGGGCGTCATCCCCGCCATGCGTACCAACGGCCAGGTGGCCGGGTTTCTGGCGGCTGCACCCGGTTTCGCCGAAGAGCGCATCATCAAGATCGACACCAAGAACACCCTGCAGTACTCATTCCAGCAGATGGGCAATGTGCTCGGCCGCATTCCGTCCGACGCACCCATTCTGATCACCGCTATCAACGACCAGTCGGTCACCGGAATGTTGCGCGCCGTCAAACAGAAGGGCCGTCAGCCATACGCGCTGGCCGTGGGTATGGGAGCAGACGAGCAGGAAACCCTTATCGGCGAAGAGAATTTCGTCGCCTCGGTGGCCTATTTTCCCGAGCGTTACGGCAACTACCTGATCCCGATTGCCCTGATGCAGCTGGCTGGCCGGCCGCTCCCATCGGCATTTCTGGTACAGCACGTCTTTGTTACGCCGGCCAATATCTGCAAGTATTATCCCGAATTTCCCTGCGTAGACGAGGAGGCCCTGGCCTACGAATTTCCCGCCAAGGCCTTTGCGGAGCATCTGCACAGCCTGAAGGCCAATCTCGAGTTGGCCGAGTACCGGGAACTCATCCCCGATCACTAGATTAGGGGGAAAGAGAAAAGTGGTTGCCCATTCCCGGCTCCAGATGCGGGACATCTGCAAATCTTTCGGTGGCGCGCCGGATC
>CALBJU010000168.1 GCA_937893205.1 uncultured Bacteroidota bacterium | reverse complement strand
TGAAAAAAGAAGAAGAGGGTCAGCGATCGCTATCCCAATGCGTTTCGTTCCGAAATCGATCCCGACGACGCGTCCGACTTTCATCAATATTTTTCTCTACGACGGATATCAATCGACCAGGAGAAGTTCGTCCGGGACATAGTCCGCGCTGCCGGCGGGGACCTCATAATCCAACTCTGAAAGAGGCTGTTGAAGAACTGCCTTAATCCGTTTGCTGGGCTTGAAGTGCGTCTTGCGCCTGCTCGGAATAAACACCGTCTCGTTCGTTTTGGGATTTCTTGCCTTTGGCTTGGCCCGTGTCTTTTTCACCTCAAAAACGCCAAAATCACGTAATTCGATGCGAACTTCGGGATCTGCTTCCATCATCAACTGACCTATCGAATCCATGATAGCCCCGACCCACGGCTCACACTTGTAAATGGGTTCACTCATCAACTCCGAAACGCGTCGGGCGACGTCCTTTTTGGTTAATGTTTTTGGCCGATCAGACATGGATTTTGGATCTATCAGTGGGAGATTTACGGGGCGCGTTAAATAACGAGTTCTTGGACCCAAAGTCAACTATTTCAAACCTTTACTGTATCAAGATTCTTCACTCTGTTCCTCAAATCGATAGACACCGTGAATTCCGGCAATGCGTTTGATGCGATCCATTAATCTGCGAAGGTGATCAAGGTCACTCACAAATAAAACGACATTGCCTTCAAACACGCCATCATCCGTCGAAATGGTTATCGAGCGAATGTTGGTTTTCAGGGTCTTCGAGATTACCTGAGTAAGGTCATTCAGAATTCCCACCCGATCTTCACCCATGACGCGAAGGGCAGCTACGAACTGAACATCCTTCTGCCTGCTCCACTCCACGGAGATAATTCGTTCTGCTCTATTCAGAATCAGATTTGGAGCATTTGGGCAACTGACACGATGCACCTTGATCGCTCCTGTTCGCGAGACATAACCGAACACGGAGTCTCCGGGTATCGGACTGCAGCACGTGGCGTAATCAGTAGCAATGTCAGTGTGCAGTTCGCCATCAATCAGCAGTGCAGGCTTTCCGATGGAAAGTGCGCTGTCTCTGAAGGATTCGTACTGTAGGCTTAGCGTTTCAGACTCCTCTTTAGTCTTGCTGTCTTCCTCGTCTTTGAGTGAGCTTCGCGCAGCCTTCAGCAAATCGTTCACATTAAAAAGGCCGGAACCGATTTCATAGAAGAGCTGCTGCAAGTTCGGAAATTTCAATTTCGTTGCAAGACGATGAATGTCCTGCTCGGAAAAGGTCAGGCCCATTTTGGCCGAGCGTTTTTTCCACAGGTCATGTCCAAGCGTCTGTGCCTTTCTCCTCTCTTCGTTCGTCCAGTGTCGGATTCGGCTCCGCGCCTTCTGGGTGACAACAAACTTTATCCAGTCCGGATTTGGTGTCTGCTTCTTGGAGGTGATGATTTCGACTTGATCACCACTTTTCAGTTTATACGAGAGCGGTACCATTTTGCCGTTCACTTTGGCGCCGATACAACGGGATCCTACCTCGGTGTGAACCAAATAGGCGAAGTCTACGGGCGTTGCACCAGACGGAAGAGTGAACAAATCACCTCTGGGGGTGAAGATGTAAATCTCTTCATCGTAAAGATTCAGCCTGAAATCTCGTACAAAATCGGTGGCACTCTCCGATTCTGGATCCTCAAGGAGGTCCCTGACCCATG
>CALBJU010000167.1 GCA_937893205.1 uncultured Bacteroidota bacterium | reverse complement strand
CAGTTGGCCAAAGAGTTGAAGCAGATTGTCGACGAACGGCTGGTGGTAATCGTGGAGGATGAAGGCAAACCAGTTGCTTTCGCTATCACGTTGCCAGACCTGAATTTCGCGTTCAAGACTGTGAAGAACGGCAGGTTGCTACCCACCGGAATTTTTAAGCTTCTTTTTCTGGCCTCCTCGGGCGTTATCAAGGAAGTACGCACGCCGTTGATGGGCGTCAGAAAATCCCATCAGCGCAAAGGCATCGATGCAATATTGGTCCATCACACCATCGAAAATTCTGCAGAACTGGGTGTTCTGGGGTGTGAAATGAGCTGGGTGTTGGATGAAAATATGGCTCTTCGAAACTCTCTGGAGACCATGGGTGGAATCAAGGACAAAGAATATGCGATGTTGGAGCGGAGGATCTGATATTCTATGATTGACACCGGCGCGATCCGCTTCGTCTACTTTGATCTCGACGATACCATCCTGGATCATGCAAGGGCTGAAAAATTGGCTCTTCAGGACCTTCACCACCAGCCTCATTCCGTTTTTAAGGGGCACTCTTTTGACGCGGTTCTCGAGGCCTATCGCGAGATCAACCCGATAGTCTGGAAGAAGTATTCAGAAGGCAGCCTCACAAAACATCAGGCCAAAGTTGGTCGTTTCACTCAGCTCCTCGAGAAACTGAATATTGAGTCGCAGGTCGACGACACGCTTCTCGCAGAGACGTATCTCTCGTGCTACGCCAACCACTGGAGTCTTATTTCAGGCGCGATGGAGGGCTTTCTGAAAATAGCCAGGGCCCGTCCCGTGGGTATTCTCACGAATGGGTTCTCAGAAGTGCAGCGAGCCAAGTTAAAACAGTTTCCACAGCTGGAGAGTGTATCGAGCGCCGTCATAATCAGCGAAGAGGTTGGCGTTCTAAAACCCGATCCGGCGCTATTTGAGCATGCTGCGGCCGTCGTCGGGGTCCCCGCTGAATCCATTCTGTACGTGGGCGACTCCCTACACTCGGACGTCAGCGGCGGTATCGGGGCAGGCTGGAAGGTGGCGTGGTTCTCGGAGCAATCTCACGAGCATGAAGACGTATGGAGCTTCACTGACTGGTCCCTTCTGATCGATCTGCTGGAAGGTGACGCGAGGCTGGCACACTGATCGAGATCGATCTCAGTCACTAAAAGGCAAAAAAAAAGCCGTCCTAATAGGACAGCTTCTTTTCCTGCTCCCAGACACGTGAACCCCCCCTGGTTTGGTTCGCCGGCCGAAGCCAGCTCTCCCCGCCAGTAGCGGGAGGTTCGAGTCCCATGGATTCCTCCGACCAGGACGAATCCGGGTCTTCGGTAACACGTGCTTCCGTTTCCAGTTGCTCGTGTCGTCTCCATCGTATGGGCACACGATAAAGACTATAGCCCTCAGGTCTTTCAGTCATCGTCTTCCGTTCCCCCTTGCGGGTTCACTTCCCTCGTTGACCGGCTGCACACTCCTTGCATCGTCCCCTCCGAAGAGGATCTTCTACCTATCTGTGCGCTGCGATCGCCTACTGGTTTTGAACATTCTTGTCTTCGGCCGAAGCCGTATCCTTTCCTGTCCCTCCTGGTTGGCGGTGCGTCCACTTCCCGAGCGAAACGCCGGGACGTTTATGCTCTTTCCGTGGTCGCCTTCCTTTCCCTTCCTTTCTTAGCCTAACCGAAGTTCGACTCTTCCATTCCGTTCAGTCTTTCCCGTTCCGGGGATCACTTGCCTTCCGTTCCAACCCTTGCGGGTCTTCCCTTCAAACATCCTCCCGTCCCGTTCCGGACTCAGCACCAACTCCAGCAGCTTTCTCTTTTGGAGAATCCCGCCTTCATCGCTGATGCGAAGGAAACCTTTTTTCTACTCTTGCGAGTAGGGGGGCTTGCCTCATGCAGCCTAGAGACTCAGTCGCGTCAAGGAACGGTGCCGTTAGGCACTGGGACTATTATATGCCGACTTGAGAGCGGAGTCAATATCAGGGGAGGCAGTTTCCATCCACAAGAAATTCACAGGGATGTGCACATCAGTGTGGATAACAGGCAAGAGGACACTCGGAGAACTGCTTCGGGCGTACGCGCAAAAAGCCCGGTCACTGAAGACCGAGCTTTTTGGTGCCCATAGTCACTACGCGACTGAGCGCCCTCACAAGAGGACACAATCTCAGGCGGCATGAGTGACATAAATATAAGAGGTTTTGGTCAGGCTCGCAACTGTGCAATAACGGACCCAATCAACTTGTGTGTTATTACAGAGCGTATTTAAATAAATAATTCCTGTGGGCTCATTCGCAATAACGGCTAAAAGCCGAGCTGATTCAGAAACAACTCCAGCGACGAAGGTTCGACAATCAGTGTCAAAATGAGGCCCCCGAGTGCTCCTCCCAGATGCGCTTCGTGGGCAATTCCGCCTCCTCGAGTGTCTCCTTTCCGCCTCATCGCCACTGCGGAAAACACTACAAATCCAGTGGCGAATATCCACGCGGGAATGCCGATCGGAATCAAGAACAGATAAATCTTTTCAAGCGGATAGAAGAGACTGAAGGAAAAAAGCACCCCGGAGATTGCACCCGATGCTCCTACCGCTGAATATGAGACCGAGTCTCGATGCATCCAGGTAGTCAAAAGGTGTGCGGATAGCTCAGCGCCAAAAAAGATTACGAGGAAGAGTCCCGATCCGAGCCTCACCTCCAGCGCCGGTCCAAAGAAGAACAACGTGATCATATTGAACGCCAGGTGTCCCATACTACCATGCACAAATCCCCCGCTCACCAGGCGATAGAGCTCCCCGTGTTTCAGTACGCGATGCGGTTTGAATGCGAGTTTGTCGATCAAATGACGATCAAAGTACAGCGCGTATCCGCTCACCAAGACGTTGATGAGTAGCAAGAAAAGAGTAAAGGGAGAATTCGAAAACACAGTGCCACGCGAGAAGTTGAGATCATATTGAGTGCGTGGTGTACGTGCTGGCTGATCTGCGGATTCGCTTCAGTGATCCAATTTTTCAGTTGTGGCTGCCATAATCCTGACCTCTTTCGCGAGACTCGAAATCGACCCTGACCGATCTGCAGAACCGAGCCATTCTCATTCTCAATGCCGCCTCTTTCATCCCGGTCAATTGCTCTATTTCCCGGTAGGTCATGGGCTCGGCCGCAACTCGAAATGAAAGAATGGTCCGCGTCAGTGAGTCGCATTCACACAACCGGCGAGTAGCCGTCCGCAGCTGGCGCAACTGGTAATCACTCATCTGGCCCTGGCTCCCGCCAACGGCTTCTTTTGAATCCGACGCCAATGTGTCGGGATCCCTAATGCCAACATCCTCATGGAAGGGCTCTCGCAGTTTGCGTTTGCGGCTTCGCGTCAGATGGCGCACGAGATTATTTCTGAACATTCGCCGGGTGTACCGATCCAAAAAGCGAACATGCTTCCAGGATTTTTGAAATTCCACCAGTGACTCTCCCGCGAGGTCATGGGCACAGTCTACATCCAGATTGCGTTCAACAGCCACTTTGAGGCCGAAATACTTCTGTCCCCGGGCGTACACCAGGTGAAATAGACGTGCCCGAGCACGGGGATCGCCAGCCTGAGCTGCGTAGAGCAGACGATCAGAGTTCCGAGATGGGTCAATGGATCGGGACGACCGATCGGGGGCGCTGCTTGTGGGAAACATGGTCCGGTGCTTTTCACTTTGGACACCTGCGCACCCCGCCCGTAACCTTGCACTGTCGAATTCTCTTGATGCCTTTTAAAATTGTTGCCAGAGCGGCAATCAGATACAAGCAAATCCGACCGTTCTAATCTCGCGAGCTCCTGAATTCTTCCAGACCACCGTTGAGAAATTCCAAGAATTCATCCTTGTCCATGAGTGCACTCTCGCGGGCGAGAAGAACTCTTCCCTGGGGCGCCACGATCGCAAAGGTCGGTAGTGCGGGAGTGCCGGTAAGACCCATCTGAAACTCATGAAACTCGTCACCCATCTCCAGATCGTCGGTGTACAGACGAAGCGCCACAAACTCTTCCCTGAACAATGATGCTACCTCGGGCAGCGGAAATACATTTGCCTCCATCTCCCGACAATTGGTACAGGTCCAGCCAGAAAAATCCACCAACACAGGCCTTTCGAGAGAGGTGGCCTCGGCGAAGGCACCATCAATATCGTCCACAAACCAACCCTCCTCCGGATCGACGAGCTGACCTGAATCTGCGCCAATCAGAGAGTAGATGCTCACGTCCGTCCCGAGGCGAGGTGGTAGGTAGGCATCGAGCGCATTGAGGGGGGCTCCAAGTAGACCAGGAATCAGATAAAGTGAAAACACGAAAAAGCCTCCGGCCGCCAGAAGTCTTCCCACACCTATCGATTCGACTACTGGCTCGTGGGGGAATCGGAGTTTCCCCAACAGGTAGAGTCCAGTCATCAGAAATATGACGAGGACAAATGCGATTCCAAGCGTTCTGGACAGCAGTCCGAAGCCCCACACCAGATCCGCGTTTGAGAGAAACTTGACGGCCGCGGCGAGCTCAATGAACCCCAGCACAACTTTCAAGGAGTTCATCCAGGCACCCGACCGGGGGAGCGATTCGAGGGCTCGAGGGAAAAGAGCAAGCAGAACGAAGGGGAGCGCAAACGTAGTGCTGTAAACGATCATCCCGAACAGCGGATAGATCCACGTTCCAGCCGAGGCCGCCGCCAGGAGCCCTCCCACAAACGGTGCCGTGCACGAGAAAGACACGAGGGTCAGCGTTAGACCCATGAACAGAACTCCAGCCCATCCCCGCTCTTCAGTGCCGCGTTTTCCGACCCTGGTCAAGAACGAAGAAGGCAACCGAAGCTCGTAGAGCCCCAGCAGGGAGAGCGCAAATCCGATTAACACGGCAGCGATCATAAGATTCACCCAGGGATTGGAGGCGATGGTCTGAGCACCGGCCGCGCCAACCAACACAGACATTACGACCCCAATTCCGGTGAACGTTACGACGATCGCCGCACCAAACACCAACGCCATCCGGACAGCCTTGGATCGGCTGTGCCCCTGCTTGGTGAAGTAGGAAATCGTGAGCGGTATCATCGGAAACACACACGGCGTCAGCAAGGAAATCAATCCCGCCGCAATGGCGAGCAGTAGAAACGGCAACATTCCTCCTTCCCGATAGGACTCGAGATCCGATGTGAGTGAGGCCATCATGGCTCCTCCTTCCGCACTCGTTTCACGTGTGTGCGAAATATCCGCTTCGGTGGCACTGCATCCGCTGCAGGTTGGATCCACAAAGAGCGTGACGGGGAGACTTATGGTCGCCGGGCGGAGACAGATCCCGAAGTCGTCACTACATACTTGATACCGAACGTCAGCGAAAAATTCGTGCGTGGCGGCAAGTGAATCAACCGCGCGCACACCCGCATAAAACGTCGCCTGTGTATGGAAATACCCCAATTCCATATCAAACGTGATATCGTATCCGACTTCCGGCGGCGATTGCCCGACATCACCCAAAGCTTCCAGAGCATCGTCCACGTTGGACAGTGTCACAACAACCCCGTACGGCCGGCTCAGGACGTCGTCACGTGAAGGCAGCGTCGAGTCGAGCGCGTACATCTTCCAGTCCCCGTTCATCCGGGCCGTCAATTTGATGACACTCACGCCGCGCGGCCCAATCGTGGACGGCACCGCTCGGGATGTCCAAGAGACAACGTCCTCGGGCCCCTTGATCTCGTCAAGGCCAAGCACGACCTGTGGCTCAATGGAAAACTGAGCAGATACGCCCTGCGCTGGCAAGATGAGCAGGAAAAGAAGCCAGATGTAGAGAGAAGTTCTGGAGGTCATACAGGGAAATAAAAAAGGGTATTCATCAGCGGTGCGCTAACGAATACCCTCTTCTAAGGTTGCCCGCTGGTAGCGGTGCAGAGAGATCTACCCCTCGGCGACTTCGGGCTCGACCCGAACCTTGATTTCTGCCACAACTTCGGAATGAATTTTCACCGATGCCGTGTAGACGCCCAGAAGACGGATCTCGTCTTCGATTTCGATCTTGCGACGATCGACCGCGATACCGTGCGATGCAAGGCCGTCTGCAATCTGCTGAGGTGTGACCGAACCAAAAATGCGATTTTCCTCGCCAACTTTGGCGTGAATCACTACTTCCACGCTGGCCATTTCCTTCGCCAGTGCTTCCGCATCTTCCTTTCTCTTCGCGATCTTGCGAGAGGCCTGACGGCGCTCTTCTTCCCAGGCCTTAACTACGCCCCGGGTCGCCAGTCTCGCCGATCCCTTCGGAATGAGGAAATTTCGACCGTAACCGTCTTTGACGGATACGATGCTTCCCGCATCGCCCAAGTTTTCGACGTCTTCAAGAAGAATGACTTTCATGATAGTGTCGTTCTATGACGGGGATCCCGTCAGTTTCTAATTACTTGAGTGAGTCCGCAACGAAAGGAATCATGGCCATGTGACGTGCGCGTTTGACGGCACGGGTCAGCTGGCGCTGAAACTTTGCAGATACGTTCGTTATGCGACGGGGAAGAATTTTACCCTGCTCATTCAAATATCGTTTAAGCAGCTCGGTGTCTTTGTAGTCGACGTACTCCGGCTCTCTGAAAGGTGAATTCATTGACATAATTCTATTTGTCGGTTTCGGTTGCGGGTTCCGGCTCTGCTTCTGCAGCTGCGGCTTCTTCGACCCGACGGGCACGAGACTCCTCGTAATGGCGAATCATTTTCGCATCCATTCGAAGCGTCATATAACGGAGGATGTTGTCGTTGATCTCCAGGGCGCGCTCGAGACGGGTGATTATCGTGCCCGAAGAACGGAAATACATGTTGACGTAATATCCGTTACGCTTTTTCTGGATGGGATAAGAAAGACGGCGTGCGCCCCATTCATCCACTTCGAGAATCTCCGCACCAGTTTCCGAGACATAGGTGGTTACCCTGGAAACAAGGTTTTTTACCTGCTCATCGGAAATAACCGAATTGACGATGTACGAAAGTTCGTACGTGTTTTCATTTGTAGCCATTGATCCCCTTGGAATGTTGATGGGCTATGCCCCGTAAAACGACTTCTATATGATGCCGCGCACGGAGCAGGGATTGTACAGAACCGCAAAATAAGGATTCGAATTCCTAAAGCCACCCACGGAGGACACTTTCGCCGAATTTGCACACGAGTATGGAGCAGGGGCCGTCAGCACAATCGGAATGCCTTACAGATTCGCCAGACGATCTGCATTTTCAGCGGTACGCAGGGCCTGCAGAATGTCTTCAAGTTCACCGTTCATGACTTTCTCGAGCGCGTGATTCTTGTCGTCACCCTCCAATCGATGGTCCGTGACGCGCCCCTGCGGCCAGTTGTAGGTTCGAATCTTCGCACTCCTGTCGCCTGTGGACACCTGGGATCGCCGAGCTTCACTCCGTTCTGATTCAATTTCCGCGAGTTTCACTTCGTACAGTCTGGAACGAAGCACTCTCAGCGCCTTTTCCTTGTTTTTATGCTGGCTCTTTTCGTCCTGACAGGTAACCACGAGGCCTGTGGGAATGTGTGTAATACGCACGGCTGAATCGGTCGTATTCACGCTCTGCCCTCCGGGACCACTGGAGCGATAGACATCTATTTTCAGGTCGTTCGCCTGGATGTCGACGTCCACTTCTTCGGCCTCCGGAAGTACTGCGACAGTAGCCGCTGAGGTGTGAATTCGGCCACTCGATTCGGTGGCTGGTACACGTTGCACACGATGCACACCACTCTCATACTTCATTGACCCGTAGGCATCCGCACCACTGATGCTGAAGATGATTTCCTTGAAGCCGCCTTTCGTGCCATGCGAGCTGTTCATCAGATCAATTTTCCAACCTTTTCTTTCCGCCACCTTACCGTACAACCTGAACAAATCGCCTGCAAAGAGAGCCGCCTCATCTCCACCCGTTCCGGCTCGGATTTCGATAATGGCATCCTTGGTGTCCTCCGGATTCTTAGGAATCAGCATCAGCCGGAGGTCGTCTTCCTTGATCGGGAGATCGGATTCCAGATCCACCAATTCATCCTTCGCCATCTCGACCAGATCGTCTTCGCCTTCGAGAGTGATGAGCTCCTTCAAGTCTGCAATCTCTTTCACAACGCTTAAATACTCGTCAATGTGACGAACGATTTCTCTTAGGGAGGTGTGCTCTCTCCCGAGCTTGGCCATCTTCCGCGGATCGGTTGCAACCGACGGGTCAGACATCTCGGTGGTGATGTCGGAAAATCGATTTTTGATGCCGTCCAGGACCTCTGAATTGATCATGCGATGCTAAGATTGGAGAAAGTGGGGCGAATTACGCAGCGACTTCTGATTGGTTCGAAATCCAGGCCAAGGATCAGGGTGAGACTCGTATTCGCAGAGTGAGACTCACCGCTGGAATCTATTTCATCCAAAAAACGCAAATCGGGTAGATACGGACGTATTTAACCCCGAGCCTCACGAGAACCCTTCCAAGTTCAAACATGGCACGCTTTCTGTAATTGAATTATCAAATCCCGCCTAGATTTCGCCCGAACTATTCTACAGCCTTCTTTTTCAATATGCTAGCATCCCCCTACCACCGCATTACGAATTCGAACTCGGTTCGCGGAGTCATCCTGTGGGTTGTAACCTGCTTTACCGTTTTTTATGTGATTGACGGGCTGGCTACACGTCCTAGACCGGTAGAAGTCGAGTCGTTCAGAAAGAGCGGGATGAACGATGAGGCGGTTCTTTCGATGGCCCTCCAGAAGGCGAATGAATCGCGCGCGGTTTCGTGGTGGATCCATGACCGAGAGGCCTATCTCGTATTCGACAAAGATCGCAACTACCTCATCAGCGAGGCCACCTATACAGCCTTCGATCTGAAACCGGAGCAGGATGCTTCCGGAGCCCCGATCCGGGTTTTCCGACAGAACGTCGCCGGGATACAGGTCCCGTAACGCTCGGCATAACGCAAGCCAAGTCGTCGGGTGACTGGAAACGAATTGACCGGATATACTCCTCTGCACGTCGCGCCGATTTCGGCTTATTCGACCGTCACACTCTTGGCCAGATTTCGAGGCTGATCTACTTCACAACCGCGCATTACCGCGATGTAGTAGGAGAGTAGTTGGAGCGGAACTACTGAAAGAAGTGGGCTAAGCAGCTCTATCGTCTTGGGGATGCGAATCACGTGTTCGCAAAGAGCGTCGAGGTCGCCATTGTTAGCGTCCGTCACGGCAATCACAATTCCGTCTCTCGCGGCCACTTCTTCGATGTTCGAGAGAACCTTCTGATATGAACTGTCCTGCATCGCCAGAAATACTACCGGCATGGATTCGTCGATCAGCGCAATGGGGCCGTGCTTCATTTCGGCTGCCGGATAGCCTTCCGCATGGATATAGGATATCTCTTTCAGCTTGAGGGCACCTTCGAGTGCTACCGGAAAGTTCGGACCCCGGCCCAGGTACAGAAAATTGGATGCGTGCCCGTAGATCTGAGAAATCTCCTTCACGTAGTCGGCTGAATCCAGCACTTGTTGGATCTTCGCCGGAATCGCCTTCATCTCAGTGACATACTCTTTCAATTCATCATCACCAAGGGTTCTACCCTGGGATAATTTCAGAGCCAACTGGGTCAGGACGCTCACTTGAGCCGTGAACGCTTTTGTAGAAGCGACACCTATTTCCGGACCAGCGTGCAGATAGACACCTGCCTTGGTCTCGCGGGCAATGGTCGACCCGACGGTATTGCAGATACCGTATACGGGCACATTATTCTTTTGGGCCTCCTCCATCGCGGCAAGTGTATCGGCCGTCTCGCCGCTCTGAGAAATCACGATCACCGCATCGCCTTCACGCAGAATCGGATTGCGGTAGCGAAATTCGGATGCGTATTCCACTTCGACAGGAATTCGGGCAAGCGACTCGATGAGATACTCGCCAACGAGGGCCGCATGCCAGGATGTGCCACAAGCGCAGAGAATAATTCGGGACGCATTTTTTAGGTCCTCGATCGAATCCATCATCCCACCAAGCTGGACAAATGGATCGTGATCGAGCATTCGGCCCCGCATGGAATTTTCAACCGCGGAAGGCTGCTCCATGATCTCCTTGAGCATGAAATGCTCGTATCCGCCCTTTTCGATCTGTTCGAGATCCCATTCCAGCTCGTGGACCGTCTTGTCTAGCGCCTCGTCCTCCACTGAAAACACCTTGAATCCACTACGCCTGACGATGATCAATTCACCATCGTTCAGGTAAACAACTTTCTTCGTGTACTCGATAATCGGTGCTGCATCAGAGCCCAGAAAATACTCGCCCTCGCCAATTCCCAGGAGCAGAGGGGATCCTTTCCTGGCTGCAATGAGCATGTCAGAATCCTCACCCGAAACGAGAGCAATGCCATAGGCTCCTTCGACCTGACTGAGTGCTTGTCGAACAGCTTTCCCAAGCGAGAGACCGGTGTTTTTTTGGACATCCTCGATCAGACGAACAAGAACCTCGGTGTCCGTCTGAGAAGTAAAATTGTACCCTCTAGAAGAAAGACTTTCCCTCAGAGCGGTGTAATTTTCAATAATACCGTTGTGGACCAGGGCAAACGTGCCGTCGGAACTGACGTGAGGATGGGCATTGACATCATTGGGCGCGCCGTGCGTCGCCCACCTGGTATGCCCAATACCGATCTTTCCGGAAATGCCGGCGCGCTCAAGATCATTCGAGAGATGGACAATTTTGCCCTTTTTCTTCCGAACCTCGAGCTTGCCATTCGCAATCGCGATGCCTGCAGAGTCGTATCCGCGATACTCAAGACGAGACAATCCTTTGATCAGAATGTCTGACGCCTGTCGTTCACCGATGTATCCAACTATTCCGCACATATCGTGGGTGTCGCATTAGCCCGTTTCAGACGAAATGGGAGGGTTTTTTCCCAAAACCGGGAAACTGGGGGTTGAATTCAGCGCAAAACACTCAAAAATCCTGCCGGTTTCCTCATTTCCTTGATCCTGTCAATAAAATGGTGTCGCGGAAAGTGTGGAACGTGCAGTGGGTGCAGAAGGGTCGATGCTCAAGCCGGGGGCAGAACATAGGAAATTTTCGGAGGACTTCAGCCGGTTTCTACTGCCGGGTCCGTCACCACCCGGCCAACGGCCGCAGCGATCATGCGTATCTGACCCATCATCTCCGTCAGCTGGTCAAACATCGGTAACTGTGATCCGTCACTCGGGGCCCGATCCGGCGCAGCTTGCACCTCGATCAACAGGCCGTCTGCACCAGCCGCGATGGCCGCTCGTGCCATGGATAATTCCTCGTTTCGGGGTCCGACACCGTTGCCGGGATCTACAATCACCGGAAGATGGCTCTTGGATTTCACGACTGGCACCGCCGAGATATCCAGGGTGTTTCGCGTGGAGGTTTTGAACGTGCGGGTGCCCCGCTCACACAGAATTACATTAGGGTTATTTTCGGCGAGAATGTATTCGGCACTCATGAGCCATTCTTCAATCGTGGCCGACATTCCTCGCTCAAGAATTACTGGAAGTCCGCTTTGTCCGACTGCTTTGAGGAGCGGATAATTCTGCATGTTGCGTGCCCCGATCTGCAGCATGTCCGTGTACCTGGCGAGCAGCTCCGTCTTTCCAGGCTCGATGATCTCAGTCACCACTGCCAGACCATGCGCCTCAGCCGCATCGCGCATCATAACCAGTTCGGGTTCTGTGAGTCCTTGAAACGAATGGGGTGCGGAACGAGGTTTGAAGGCTCCGCCACGAAGGATGGTCCCTCCGCACTCGGAGACCATTTTCGCGCACAGCTGAATTTGCTCCTCTGATTCCACCGAACAGGGCCCAGCCATAAGAACCACTCGATGTGAACCTACCGTCTCATTGCCGACCTTCACCTCGGTAGAGTCCTGCTTCCAGGCTCGACTCGCGAATTTATACGGATCGGTGACCCGGTAAACTTCCGATACACCGTCCAGGAGTTGCAGATGGCGAAGGTCGAACTCGGGCTTCACACCCACCGCGCCCAGAACCGAGCGCTCACTCCCACTCGAACGGTGGACATCAAAACCATATTCATTGAGCTCCGATATAACCGTTTCAATTTGTCCTTCGGATGCCCCAATATTCATGACTACGATCATGACTTGTCCTCCGAACCAATCCGAACGATATGATAGGTTCGCTTTCCTTTTCTCAACACAATCAGCTCGCCCTCTACACAGTCGTCAATGGTCAGCCGACGGTTCTCGTCTTCGCTGCGGGCATTGTTCACGAACAGTCCACCTTGCCTGATGAGGCGCCGTGCTTCACCATTGGAAGCCGTGATTCCCGTTTCTCTGCATAAATCGAGGATCCCCATTCCCTCGCCATCGAGTTCTCCTCCAGAAAGCATCGTCGAGGGTACGTCTTCAAAAATATCGATTAAATCTGTTACGCTCAGAGAGTCCATCGACCCCCCAAACAGAACCTTTGAGGCTGATTCGGCCTTGTCGAGCTCGGTCTCGCCATGAACCATCGTCGTCACGAGCCTCGCGAGCGAGCGTTGGGCCTCTCTGGAGCCCGGTCGCTCAACGAGTTCTTTCTCGAGGCCGGTAATTTCCTTTTCCGACAACCAGGTAAATGACTTCAGGTAGGGGATGGCATCTTTATCGTTCGTGTTCATCCAGAACTGATAGAATCGATACGGAGAGGTCCTCTCCGGATCCAGCCAGACCGTACCCGATTCTGTTTTTCCGAACTTCGTACCCGATGAATTGGTGACCAGAGGAAAGACGAGGCCGTGGACCTTATTTCCATTTACACGACGAATCAGATCCGCTCCAGCCAGGATGTTTCCCCATTGATCACTTCCTCCCAACTGCAACGAACAATCGGCCCGGCGATTAAGCTCGAGAAAGTCGTAGGCCTGCAGCATCATGTAGGTAAATTCCGTGTACGACATTCCATCTTCAGACTGCAGTCGTCGCTTCACAGATTCCTTGGCCATCATGTAGTTGACGGTAAAGTGCTTACCGATATCACGCAGAAAGTCGATCATCTGCAATTCTCCCAGCCAATCGAGATTGTTCACGATTCTTGCCTGGTTTCCTTTGCGCTCAAAGTCCAGAAAACGGGTCAGCTGGCTCTTGATGCCTTCCAGATTTTCCTGGACGAGTTCACTGGTGAGCAATTTTCGCTCGGTTGCCTTCCCACTGGGATCGCCGATCAGACCCGTCCCCCCCCCGACCAGAGCTATCGGTGTGTGCCCGAATCGCTGCAGTCGAGCCAGGCCCATGATGGGTAGCAAGGATCCGACATGCAGACTTGAAGCCGTAGGATCGAATCCGATGTATGCCGTGATTGATTCCTTTCCGAGGAGTTCCTTCACCCCGGGTGTTGCATCATAGAGTAGCCCTCGCCACTCAAACTCATCGTAAATGTTGCCCTGAATGCTCATTTCTGAATGTTTTTTCGGGTCACAGCCCGATTCTGTATCAACGTGGGTTATCAGTCAAATCGAGTGAAAAGGGCCTTGTAGACCCGTTCGATGTAGGCCTGTTCCTCAGCGGTACCGCTCCAAACGGAACCGTTCTCCAAGATAGCGGCGACGAACCTCGGGATCGGAAGCAAGGGCTTCTGCGGTTCCCTGCTTGAGAATCTTCCCTTCATACAATAGGTAGGCGCGATCCGTGATGGCCAATGTTTCGTGCACATTGTGATCCGTGATGAGGACTCCAATACCCCGCTTCTTGAGTCGGTTCACGATATGCTGAATATCTTCTACAGCAATGGGATCCACACCCGCAAAAGGCTCATCGAGAAGGAAAAATGAGGGCTTGGTCGCCAGCGCTCGGGCTATTTCTGTCCGACGTCTCTCTCCTCCCGAAAGAGTATATCCCTTTGAACGTCGGACCTTCTCAAGTCCGAATTCTTCGATTAGCTCTTCCACACGATCCCTTCGTTCTGAACGAGAGAGGGGCTGATATTCCAGAACCGCCGCTAGATTGTCTTCAACGCTGAGCTGTGAAAAAATGGATGCTTCCTGAGCGAGATAGCCAATTCCGCGGCGGGCGCGCTCATACATCGGAAGCTTTGTAATGTCCTCATCTCCCAAAAAGACCCTTCCACCATCAGGGCGCACCATTCCTACTATCATATAGAAGGTCGTCGTTTTCCCTGCACCGTTGGGTCCCAGCAGTCCGACGATTTCTCCTTGCCTGACCTCTATTTCAATGGCCTTCACAACGGACCGTTTTCGGTACCGTTTCACCAGCCCGTCGGCCCTCAGCACCAGATCACCCAGTTTCACCTCACTACCGGGCCGATGTGCTTCGTGCGAGATCTGAGTCGCTTTTCGGACAATCTCATCCATGAATGGGTCGATGGGTTCGTCTTCATTGTCCGAGGAGGGCAATACAGGGCTGTTGGGAATCATCCTGTATGCATTTCGCCAGGCCCGCACGGCGTCGGCTTCCTGCTGGTTCGCCTCATACGCCTGAGCCAGGAGCACGTGCGCGATGACGAACGTCGGCACGAGTTCGACAAGGTCTTCCAGCAAGGGGATCGCCTGCTCGGGCTTGCCCTCCCTGAACAACTCCAGTGCCTGTTCTATTTCCTGCAGTGCCATAGTTGCCGATCAGTTCTCGTCGGTTGTCACCGCTGAAGTGGTATGCATCCGACGATCAATTTCCGCCCAGAACTCCGAGGCGATGGCGTCGCGATCTGGTCGTTGGTCTGGCTCCCAAATATAACCCGCCAGATTGGAGAGTTGATCAAATAGATGCTCTGGATAGTACGTCCCCTCGACACCCGTATAAAACGCAACGTCATTCAGCGCGCCCTGGACGAAGTCGAAGCGCATGCCATCTCCGGATCCCCGGTATGCTGCCAGCTGTCCCCCTTCCTCACGCTCGAGAAAGAAGACCGATTCTGCACTCCGCTCGATCAACATGGAACGGAGAGAGTCTTGTCGCATGACGAGCGTCAAGTGCTGTCCCTTCAGTTGCTGAATTCGGCCCGAAAGAGAGTCAAGGCTCGCGACAAATACGTTTCCATTTCCAAAGATTGAGTCCACCTCAACGGACGATATCAAATTGAGAGAATCCGCTATCAACTGGGTGTCGATCAACCACGCAATCGGACTGCCACGAATGCTGGTATGCTGCAGGTCATCACCATCCGTAATCGTGGACAACGAATCCCCCGTCACTGTATAGGAAGAGGTAGATACGAGGACCGAATCCGTGGCGATCAACGAATCATCTCCTTGCAAAAACAGCGACTCCGCCGACACATAGAGTGTATCTGCTTCTGCAGAATCGATGACCGCCATTTTTGCGCCACCTCCGACGAAAATCGAGTCCACGCGAGCGTCTCGATAGAGTGTTTCACCCAGTATGTAGTTCTGCTTCGAATCACCAATCTTGGATCGGATGACGATGATATTTCCCCAAGCACTCGCCTGGCGCTCTTCGCGTTTGTACATCACCGAATCAGCATAGAGTGTCAGGTCATCCTGCACCAGCCTCACGTTTCGGCTGAAGACGGCCATATTTGTGTCAGTGTAATAGACGGCCCGGTCAGCGAACAGAATGGTCAGACTGTCCGTGTATTGTACGCCCTCGTCGAATACCGTCCTGTCCTCATCTGAATAATGGGTGGCACTGGGCGATTGGAGCACCACTTCGCCATCTGACAACCTAACATCTCCTTCGGCTACGCTCACCTTAGAAGATTTGTCATAACGGAGTCGATCCGTTCGGAGCGTATCTCCCTCTTCCACGACAACGACATCACCCCAGAATCGGATGTAACCATCTCCTTCGTCTCTGCCAAAATTGGCCGTCAGTTTGGAACCGTCTGAGATCAGAATGGGGCGTACCAACTCAGAAACAGATCGTCCGTCAATCTGGCGGATGATGAGAGAATCAGACTCCAGCTGAATTTCTCGCTGATCCTGCGCGAGTGAGGTCGACGCCAAGCCGATAGCCAATGCGCTCAGAAGCACGATTTTCTTACTCATCTTCAATCACCACAACGCCGCTAACCCGAGCAAGAGAGAAATCGTTCAGGTCTTCATCGGCGTCCAGCCCGTACCCGGAAAAAGTCTGCGTGGGAGTTGTGATGGTCGCGAGTCCAGGAGTGCCGATTCGCGAAGTGTTATCGGACCAGGCGAGGTGCTCGCTGAAGAGCCAGCGATCATCTCTCGCTTCTACGATCACGTCTCCCTGCGCGACGAAGCGGCCCTGCCTTTCGAAGTAGGTAATGGTTTGTGACGTGACCACGGCCGAGGTATCTCCAAGAGTATCGAAAATAAAAACGTGGACTCGCTCGGATTCCTCGTTGAGTGCTGACATAACCAGATAGGTACTGTCGGGCGTTTCATAGCGAGCCATATACGCCGCTTTCATATGGATTCTTCGAACCCCCCCATCATTGATACGCATGTCAGGATTCCAGCTTTCCGACGTCGGCCCCTCATCCTCCAGCAGGGTCTGGACGGTCACGCCAGATTCGTGAGACTGACAGCCGCCTGTTAATACGGTGGCGATCACGAGGATCACGAGAAGGTGTGGGAGCCGGAAGCGCATTATATATGCGTGTGTGCGAATGCCAGATGATACGATGAGCATATATTCAAAACCGACCTGATTCTCCCGCCCTGAGTATCACCCAGTCAGACCAAGCTTCTCGAGTTGTGCTGTTTAAAATGTCGGCGAAAACAATTCCGAGTCTCAAGCTTTCAGAACGCGAGTGCATAAACTCCATTCCCTTCGGGTTGATTATATTCGATTCAGGGTGTTTCAGTGGGGGTACGGTAAAGGCTGCCGATCCTGAATTATCTGGGTTAATACGCCCGATTAAGCGCTTTAGTTTGTATCTGGTCAGCCGATAACCAAATCGAGTACAGCATGTACAAACAACACAATACTGGTCATGGAAGCGACAACAATGAACTTTACAATCGAACCGGTCACGAGCGAAACCGTCGTGATTAGGATCGGAAAGGCGTTGGATTTCCGCAACGCAGCAGACTTCAAAGCAGCCGCACAGACGCAGGTCCGTGCTGGTATTCGAAGCTTTATTCTCGACTTTACGGATACAGGCATTCTGGATTCGACAGGGTTGGGATCGATATTTTCACTCTACCGCCAAGTCTCTCCTATGAATGGCCAGGTGGTATTTGCTTCAGTCTCACGTCCCGTTCAGGTTGTGGTGCAGTTGACGCGTACGTACAAGGTCTTCAGACAGTTTTCGACCGTCGAAGCCGCACGTAAAGCCGTTAATTAATCCATCACCCCAGCAACGTATCCTCTGATTCAGAGATATGGAAATCACACGCCAAAGATTCTGTCGACTTGACGTCGTCATTGATGAGCTTCACGCTCTGTTTGAGGAGTGGGAGCGCGAGGACGCGCTTCTCGCCCACCTCGATCAGCAGACTGTGGAGCTCTTACGTCTGGCGGTTCACGAATGGATTGCCAATCTCGTCCAGCACGCAGATTTCGCCGGTCGAAGCCCAGAGGTAATTCTGGACGTGTATCCCAATGGAAGACGCGTCCGGTGTGTCATCGAAGACAATTCGGAAGGATTTCCTTTCCCAGAACAACTTTACGTCCAGCAGGAGGCCCTGGCCCCTTTACCAGAACGTGGAATGGGTCTCCTCATGCTGAACGCCGCAACAGAGTACTTCGAGTACTCTCTTACCGATGACGGTATGCGTCGTTTAGAATTCACCGTTTCAGCAGATAAAGACTCATGGCTCGACATTCCATTCTCATAGTAGAGGACGAGCATACTCTCAGGAGGCTGCTCGAATACCGACTCGGCATGCTCTACGACGTCCGAACGGCGTCGAACGGCCTAGAAGCCATTGAGCGTCTCGACGAAGAGCTGCCAAATCTGATCATTTCGGACATCATGATGCCGAAAATGGATGGATTTGCCTTGCAGGCCAAACTGCAGGAACGCAAGGACACGAGAAACATTCCTTTCATCTTCCTGACGGCCAAAGCCGACGAGGCGAGTAAGCTCAAAGGCCTGCGCACCGGTGTTGACGACTATATCACAAAACCATTTGATATCGACGGGCTACTCTCGCGAGTCGAGAGGTTGCTAGAGCGCACTGCTCAGTTCCAGGCTCAGCTCGATGCGAAAATCGGCCTGGATTTCTCGAAGAAATTGATGCCGAAGGACCTTCCCGATGTAGCGGGATACCGCGCATTTTTCCGAAGTGATCCTCGTGAACACGGCGGTGGGGACATCTTCGATTGGACAGAGTCTCGTCCAGGCACTTATCTCATTACCATCGGAGATGTGATGGGTAAAGGGCTTCAAGCAAAATTTTACGCATTCAGTTTCCTCGGCTATATCAGAAGTACCATTCACACTATGCTTGGTACGACGAATTCGCCGGCGGAAATGATGAAGAGAGTGAATCAGATTCTGGTAAACGATCCACCCCTCGAAGACACGTTTGCCTCACTCCTCCTCTTGCGCTGGGAACCGGCTCGAAATCTCGTCACCTATTCGAACGCAGGGCATTGCCGTCCTGTACTGGTGGGTCCACGGGGAGCCGAAATTGTCAGTCACTCTGACATGATTCTCGGTCTTGACAAGGGAGCGGAATTCAAGGATACCTCTATCGTTCTCTCGCCGGGTTCGGCCATCGTAACCTACACGGATGGCCTCCTCGAACAACAGATGGAAGGGGGCGAGCAACTGGGAGAAGACGGAGTCACCGACAGCATCATGAAGGCTTATGGAACTGCCGATCCCGTAGACGTGCTCCTCAA